>DASZZN010000027.1 GCA_035544955.1 Candidatus Dormiibacterota bacterium | reverse complement strand
TACTCATCGATCAATCCCAGCTCCGTCAACGCCAGTGGGAGCTTCACACCTCCCACGAACAGTCCCTTGCCCGACTCCCGCTTGAGTTGCTGAACGGCCTTGCCCAGATCCCCGCGCACGAGTTCCGCGTTCCAATCGACCCGCTCCAGGGTGCTCGACACGACGTACTTCTTTGCCGCGTTGATCGTCTGGGCGAAGGGTTCCATCCAATCAGGTCTCGCTCCCGTCCGCGCCGGCGGCCGCCACGCTGCCTCCATCATTTCGTAAGTCACCCGGCCAAAGAGAAGGGCATCGGCCTGCTTGAGGTTCTCGACCGCGTGACGATGCAAGTCTTCGTCCACGCGGCCTGCCCGATGATCGCAGCACCCGTCCAATGTGACGTTGATGGAGTACCGAAGGGGTCGCATTGCGCAAGCGTACCGCCGATGGGGTAGACGAGCAAGGTTAGCCCGCTCATATGCTTTACAAGCCGTGCGTACAAGCCACTAGCTGAGGCCGGGCGCGCAATAGTCGGCCAGGTGCTGGCCGGTGAGGGTCGACCTGGCAGCGACAAGGTGCGCCGGTGTCCCCTCGAAGACCACCCGGCCACCGTCGTGTCCTGCGCCGGGGCCCATGTCGATGATCCAGTCTGCGTGCGCCATCACCGCCTGGTGGTGCTCGATCACGATCACGGACTTGCCTGAGTCGACGAGGCCGTCGAGTAGATGCAGAAGCTGCGCGACATCGGCGAGATGCAGGCCGGACGTGGGCTCGTCGAGGATATAGACTCCGCCCTTCTCCGCCATGTGGATGGCGAGCTTGAGCCGCTGCCTCTCTCCGCCGGAGAGCGTCGTCAGCGGCTGGCCGAGGCTGACATACCCGAGGCCGACCTCAACCATCCTGTGGAGGATGGCATGCGCCGGGCCTGAACTAAAAAACTCCTCCGCCTCGGCGGCAGACATCGCCAGCACCTCGGCGATGTTCTTGTCGTGGAGGCGATATTCGAGCACCTGCGCCTGAAAGCGCTGGCCGCCGCATTCCTCGCACACGGTCGCGACGGCCGCCATCATCGCCAGGTCGGTATAGATGACGCCGGCTCCGTTGCAGTTCTGGCAGGCTCCGGTCGAGTTGGCGCTGAAGAGGGCGGCCTTCACGCCGTTCTCCTTGGCGAAGGCCGTGCGAATGGGATCGAGCAACCCGGTGTAGGTCGCCGGGTTGCTACGGCGCGAGCCGCGGATGGCCGCCTGATCGACCGAGACCACGTTGGCGCTGCGCGGCATCGAGCCGTGGATCAGCGAGCTCTTGCCGGAACCGGCGACGCCCGTCACCACGGTGAGCACGCCGAGCGGGACGTCTACGTTCACACCCCGCAGGTTGTGCCGGGTCGCATCCCGGATCTTCAGCACTCCGGTCGGAGTCCGCACCGTGTCCTTGAGTCGGGCACGGTCGTCGAAATGGCGGCCAGTCAGGGTATCGGACGCACGAAGCGCAGCAACCGTGCCCGTGAAGCAGATCTCACCGCCGTGCACGCCGGCGCGCGGGCCGAGGTCGACGACGTGGTCGGCGATCTCGATCGCCTCCGGTTTGTGCTCCACCACCAGGACCGTGTTGCCCTTATCGCGCAGCCGCAGCAGCAGGCCGTTCATCCGCCGGATGTCGTGCGGGTGGAGCCCAACCGTCGGCTCGTCGAAGACATAGGTCACGTCCGTCAGGCTGGAACCGAGGTGGCGGACCATCTTGACCCGCTGCGCCTCGCCACCCGAGAGGGAGCCGGACGTTCGCTCGAGACTGAGGTAGCCGAGCCCGATCCCGACGAATGAGTCGAGGGTCTGCAACAGGGTCGAGACGACCGGCGCGACCGACGCATCGTCGAGTCCCCGCACGAATTCGGCCAGGTCGCTGATCTGCATCACGCACGCATCGGCGATGTTGATCCCGCCGATCCGCGACGACCGGGCCGCCTCGTTGAGCCGAGTGCCGCCGCACTCGGGGCAAGCGGTGAAGGTGACTGCCCGGTCCACGAACGCCCGGATATGCGGCTGCATCGCCTCACGGTCTTTGGAGAGGAACGACTTCTGCACCTTGGGGACCAGCCCCTCATAGGTGAGGTTGACGCCGTTGATCTTCACCTTGACCGGCTCCTTGTAGAGGAAGTCGTGGAGCTCCTTCTTGGTGTACTTGCGGATCGGCTTGTTCGGGTCGAGGAAGCCCGACTCGGTAAAGATCCCCACTGTCCACCAGCCGTCCGTCTTGTAGCCGGGGATGGTGATCGCGCCCTCGGCGAGCGACTTGGAGTCGTCGAAGAGCTGGGTCAGGTCGATATCGGACACCTCGCCGAGGCCTTCGCAGCGCAGGCACATTCCCTCGGCGTTGTTGAATCCGTAGCGGAACGACGGGCCGATGTGGGGCTCTCCAAGACGGCTGAACAAGATACGCAGCAGGGCGTTGGCATCGGTTGCCGTGCCGACCGTGGAGCGGGCGTTGGCCCCCATCGGCTCCTGGTCCACGATGATCGCGGCGCTGAGCCCGCTCAGGCCGTCCACGTCGGGCCGGCCGAGGCTGGGCATGAAGGACTGGACGAAGGCGGTATAGGTCTCGTTGATCAGCCGCTGCGACTCGGCGGCGATGGTTCCGAAAACGAGTGAGCTCTTGCCCGAGCCGGAGACCCCGGTGAAGACGGTGAGGCGCCGCTTGGGAATGTCGACTGAGATGTCCTTGAGGTTGTTCACCCGGGCGCCGTGGACTCGAATCAGGTCGTGGCTGTCCGCAGGATGGCGCGCCTCGGCATGGAGTTGGGGGCGCGGGGCGTCCATGGAACGGGGCATCCGGGAATGATAGTCGCGATCAGCGGGAGACGAGTCTCGAACTCTCCGTAGAGTAGCTAGCGGTCGCCGACACCTGCATGCGTCCGCTCAGTAGTTCCGTGGAGCGCGCGCTGCCAGGTCGCCGCGGAGCTTTCATCCGGGCCCCCGGCGGCTATGTCCGGTTCGCCGGTCTGAAGCTCATGCGAGACCCAGATGTTGCCCGGCCCCGCGTAGTTCGGGCCTTCGCCAAACGCCAGCACGGTGGCGTCGTTTGCATCAATCGCCATCTGAAAGTAGTCGCCGTATGGCGACGTGAACCCGGCTGGCGTGAGATAAGGATAGCCAGGCACGAATCGGGAGATGCGTACCTCCGGCCCCAGCGTCTGCCCATTATCTTCAGTGGCCCGGTAACGAACGTTCCAGGTGCCGGTTCCGTCCGCAGCCACCTGCGGCGTGTCCATCCAGGCCAACCGTACGTCGCCCGCTCGATCGCCGACGGTGATCGCCGGAAAAGCATGTTCTGCCCCAGCCGGAGCAGTGGACACCTCGCGGCGCGATGAGAAGGTTCGGCCGTGATCAACCGAGCGGCTGAAAAAGATGCGCTCGGGTGCAAAGTCCGTGCGGTCGACCGTTCCATTCCAGAGGAGATAGACTGCGTCGTCGGGCCCGATCCTCATGGTCATCTGCGCACTTAGATAGGCGAAGCCGCAACCACTGCAGGGCGGGGGAGCGCCACTGACAGCGATCACGACTCGTTGCCAGGTTTTTCCCTCGTCGCTGGAGCGGGTGAGCCAGAGCGTAACCGGTCCGTCCCCGTTAGCCGAATGGGCTGCGTCAAAGCTGTTCCAGGCAAAATACAGATTGCCCTTGGAATCGATTCCGCCGCCTGCCGACAACGGCAGGTTGAAGCGGTTGCTGCCGGGCGTAACCAGGCGGGTAGTCCACTGCCGACCGCCGTCTTGCGAGATTGACGCGTAGGTGCTGAAGCCGTCGTCGTACGCCACCGCCACGGTCCGGCCGCGGACCACGAGCGAGTCCTTGTCCAGCCCGATGAGGCCATCACTTACGATCCGAACGGGGGACCAGGTCTCGCCGAAGTCGGTGGATTCGACCACGCCGATCACGGAGTTGGCGTTCTGCAGGAAGGAGGCCCACACGGTGCGGCCGTCCACGGGGTCGACCGCGATCTGCGGATCGTACTGCCCACCGTCAACGGCTACTGGGGCAATGGCCCTGGGCACGGTCCAGCTACGCCCACCATTGCTGCTGCGCTGTACAAGGAGGTGGACATCGCAGGCGGGGCAGGTGCCGCCGCCCGGGACGTCGTAGTGCTTGTACAGGACGTACTCATGGCCAAACCGGTCGGCTGCGATGGCCGGTTCCCAGTCGTCGCCGGAGACGAAACCGACCCGGTGCTGGAGGCTGAAGCGCACGCTCCCCTGGTCGCTGGCCAAAGCAGCGATGCCTGCCCCTGGCGCCAGGGAAGCCATCATGATCACGCTCGCTGTCACGAGCGTCAGCGACCTCGTCGTTGTTCCCCTCACCCGCGAAGAAGACTAACGGGCGGGCGGCCCTCCGTCAATGCGGATACGCCGGAGAGGAACTCGGGCGGTGCCTGCCTACCGCTGCGCTCAACGAGGCCCGCCAAACAGACTGCGCCAAAGAGACCAGCGTCTACGCCAGGAGGCGTTCCACCGACGCCCTACCAATTCGGTTCAGCTACCAGATGGCAGATGTGGCGTAGGCCAGCCCGGCTGTGCCAGGCGTGCCCGCGTTGCCACTGAGGGCTGGGGCGCACGGTTACTCGCCCTCCAGCACCGGGATGGCCCGTGGGATGGAGGCATCCCCACGTTTACCTCCACCGCCGCGGCGGCGTTCGAAGAGTTATGCACGAGAGAGCGGGAGACGAGGTTTCCCGCGCAATGCCCACTCAGACGGGCCAGGTTCGCTTCGGATACCGGCTCGCAGACATCGAAGTCTCCCAGGGCAGGCCAGGTCTGGGACCGGTTTAGCCTACCCTTCGAGGATGGGAGGGTGCCCGGGGCGGCGGTTTTGGATCGCTTGCGTCCTTGCCCTGCTATCCACGGCATGCAGCGCGGCCGCCTCGACCTCGATGAGCCAGGATGCGAAGGCCCAGGGATCCAAGACTGTACCCCTTGCTGGCGGTCCGCTACCGGCCTTGCCGACCGGCAACTTGTTCATCCGCGCAATCGAATTCCATCAGCCGGCTGGCAGCTTCTTTCCCTCGCTCAAGCACGTGCCAGGTCTCATCTTTCAGGCGGAGGGCAGCCAGGTGCTCGCCATCCAGGATGGCCCGACCGTAAACATTGGACCGGCGCAGGGTTTCTTTCTCGGTCCGCTGGCGCACACACATACCAACCCGGGACTGGCGGAGAACCACTGGTACTTCGTGGCGCTGTGGCCGACGAGCGCTCGGTCGTCACCGCTCGTCTCCTCGAGCGCCATTGTTCCGTACGAAACGCTGGACTTTCCTCTGACCACGTTCTCACCCAGTCCGTACATCGAAACCCTACGATGGGTCGCTCTGGAGCCGGGCGGACGAACGGGCGCGGCAAAATACGGCGGCATCGTGGCCCTCTTTGTCCTGGAAGGATCGATCCGGGTACGGGCAGCCGGGAAATCGGCGGTCACGCTTGCCGCCGACCACGGGGCAAGCGAGCTGCCCGGGACGGCGACACAGATTTTCAACCTAGCCAGCGGCCGGTCTACCTTCCTTGCATTTCATGTCACCGCTGCAGGCCAGCCCTTCGAGACGCCCGTGGATCAGTCACCCTAGCGTTTGGGAGCAATCTCCCGGATCAAATTGTTCTCGCTGTCGGCGATGTACACGACTCCCTGGGCGTCAACCGCCACACTGAGAGGATCGTTAAGCGTTGCCTGCAGCGGCGCGCTACCGTCCGCCGAGTACCCCGCGCGACCGGTCCCCGCCAGGCTCGAAATTGTGCCGCGAAGATCGACCTCGCGAATCCTCTCGTTGCCGGCATCCGCTATATAAAGGTTGCCCTGGCTATCAACGGCCAGCGCCTGACCACTTCCCAACCCTTGGCTCGTCAGACTCAGCTCAGCGGCTGAAGCCGATTGACCGTCGCCGGAAGAGCCCGGAACACCAGTTCCGGCGACGGTGACGATCTCGCCGGCGAGATCGACCTTCCGCACCCGATCGTTGCCAACGTCCTCGATGTAGAGATACCCTTCGCTGTCGAAGGCAAGTGCCTCAGGTAAGTCGAGGGGTGCCGCGGTGGCGGGACCACCTTCGAACGTATACGCGGCGGTTCCGGTTCCCGCCACCGTGCTGATCACGCCCTCGCTCGTGACCATTCGCACACGATGATTCAGCGTGTCGGCGATAAATACGCTGCCACTAAAGCCGACGGCCAGTCCCGTCGGGGCGTTCAGGCGAGCCCGGACCGCTCGTTCGCCATCACCGGAATAGCCGGCATCGCCTGTGCCGGCTACCGTGAAGATTTTCCCCTTGGGATCAACCTCACGAACCCGATTGTTCCCGGTATCCGCGATGAAAACATCTCCGTCGGGATCGATGGCCAGCGCTTTTGGCGAGTTGAGTTGAGCCGACAGGGCTGGCCCCCCATCACCGCCATCCCCGGAATCACCCGTGCCCGCAATGGTCTGCACCGTGTCTCGTCCAGTGATCTTCCTGACTCGATTGCCGTCGATGAAGTAGAGCGTGCCGTTCGGAGCAACCGCCATCGCCGCCGGGCGGACGAGATCCGTCGCTGTTGCGGGCCGGCCGTCCGCCGAGAACGTCGATCGACCGGTGCCGGCCACCGTGACGATGGTCATGGCTGACCCTCCCTGCCGCGACGCCCAGAAGGCGAAGGCCGCAGCGCCGGCAGCCACCAACATGGCGACCGGGACGGCGGTCACCCAGCGCGATCGAGGGGCCTTTCCAGTTGCAGTGGACTCTCGGCTCGACGAGGCATCGACTGGCACAGACGCCGCGGCCGTTGGGGCGGGCGCGAGAGGCGCCGGCGATCCCACGACCCATGCGGCAACCTGAGCCCGGGAATGGAAGCCGAGCTTGCTTCGGATCTGCTCAACGTGGTGCTCGGCCGTCCGCTCCGAAATGAAGAGGCGCCTGGCTATCTGGCGGTTCGTCAGCCCGTCGGCTACGAGAGCGGCGACCTCCCGCTCGCGAGGTGTCAGCGTGGACTCCTGCCTGGCCGGCACTCCGTTCTCCTCAGGTCCCGATGGGAATTGGGTACCGAAATGGGTACCGGAGCCTGTATTTCTGCGGATGCGTGGCGGCCGTTTTCCCCCTACGGTGGCGGCGAGCCGGAAAACCCCGACGGAGGAAAGACATGAGGATCATGATGCCGCTTCCGCGATCATGTCGCTCGACCTTTTGGCCGCTTGTTAGCCTGACCTTGCTCGCCAGCCTAGCCGCGTGTGGGACTCCAGTGTCGGCGACTACGCCGGCGGAGGGGCCGGCGTCAGTGAAGCAGGCGGCGACCGTAGTCCGGCCAGCCCAAACACCAACTGTCCTATCGGAGAGCGGCGAGGTCTGGATCACACTCCAGGCAACCAGTCGCATCGATATCCTTCACGGCCAGGACGGCCGAGGGCCAATGGAGACGATCAACCTTCCGGCCGGGACCGGTCCGCACATCACGACCTTCTCGCCCCAGGGCGCCTTTGCCTACATCTCCGGGATGGGCAACGGCGACCTCGACATCGTCCAGGCTGACAGCCGACAGCTCGTCGATGTCCTGCACCTGGGACAAGTAGGGACCCACCAGGCGAAATCCTCACCGGACGGTTCGGTCCTGCTCGTGGCGCAGATTGGCTCCAAAACCCTCTTCAAGGTCGCCGCGAACCTGGCCACCCAACGCTGGGATGTCGTCGGTTCCCTCTCGTTCGCGTCGCTGGGGAAGGCTCCGATTTGCAGCGTGTATCGCGACGACGGCAAGCATGCCTACGTCTCGTTGCTTCCCAGCGGCCTGGCGATCGTCGACGTGGGCAGCATGAGCGTTGTGCGCACCTTCGATACTGACGGCTTCATCGCGTGCGGCATGATCAAGTCGAAGAACGGCAAGACTGTGACGATTGCGGCCGGCGGAAGCACTGGGGGCCATATCTATCGGCTCGACACCGACACCGAAACGCTCGCAGACGCCGGTAGGCTTCCGGCGCCCGACTGGCATAGCTTCAACATGAGCCCTAACGAAAAGCTGGGCTTCGGGACCGTTCCGCGCGGTGACGAGCTGGTGCTGATCGACCTTCGGGGTGAACAAGTAAGCGTCGCCGACATCCTAGTTCTCGACCCAACGCCGGGTCCCGCCAACGACCAGCCGGATGCCATCGGCGTGAAAGGGAACACCGCCTTTGTTTCGCTTCGCGCCTCGGGCAAGATCGCGGTCATCGATGTCAATCAAAGAACGGTTAGCTACCTCGATCTGGCACCAGCTTCGGTTTTCAATCCGGCCAATTGCTCAGGATGCGCGGTCCACGGCGTCGCCGTGCGTCCGTAGCGATTCCAGGGGACGGGCCAGCGACCGGCCTGTCCCTACCTCCGCGCCCGACCCGAGGATCGTGGATTGGTAGCCGGCCGCACTCGAGCGGGAAATCAGCGGGAGACGAGTCTCGGACTCGTGAAGGACGCAAGCTGGAGAGGAAAGCGGATCCTCGCCCAGGCGGCCTAGGTTTGCTGCGGGTGCGAGTGGACTCGAACCCACGCAGGGCACAACCTGGAATGGAAAGCGGATACTGTCCGTGCCGAATTGAGCGGACGGTCAGCGGATGGTTTCATCCCAGCCAAGCCTCCCTCGGCACGCTCGGCGTGATGCGCGGCCTCAGCTCGTCGCTGTCTTGACAAGCTTGCCGATCATTTTCTCGACGGCGGGGGTCAATCTTTTCAGGGCAAAGGAGGTTGGCCAAATGTCACCCTCGTCGAGATTTGCAGCCTGTTGGAAACCGAAGGTCGCGTATCTTGCTTTGAACTTCTGCCCGCTTTGGAAGAAGCAGACAACCTTGCCGTCCTTGGCGTACGCGGGCATCCCGTACCAGGTTCTCGGAGCTAGAGTAGGCGCGCTGGCTTTGATGATGGCGTGGAGCCGCTTAGCCATGACGCGATCCGCTTCCGGCATCTCGGCGATCTTCCGAGTACGTCGCTTTCCCCGTCCGCCTCACCCGAGCCAGCGCGCCTCCGCTCGTTGAGGGTCTCCCTCATCGCGGCTCGTTCCTCGGCCGTCAATAACTGGGACGCCCTGTCAGTGGTGCGGCGGACCGACTTCTGGGCGGCCTTCTTTGGGCTCACGTTGTCTCTCCTCGAGTCTGGATTACTCGAACCATCATGTTAAGTCCCCATGATGAAAAAAGCCGACTGTGCTCCTGATCTAGGCGCTGTGGTGAATCAGCAAATTGTCGACGATGTCACTAGATGAACTGCCTGCTGCTTAGGTTCCGGACCTGGTTCGGCCACACTTATAGATCCTGAAAAACTCGCTATCAATCGCTAAACCCAGACGAGACTTGTCAAGGCATGAAGGGCGGTGGTTGGAGCTCCACCAAGCTCAAGCTCAACAATTAGCGGGGAGACGAGTCTCGAACTCGCGGAGGACGCAAGCTGGGGAGGCAAGCGCGTATTGCCTCCAGCGGCTTAGATGAAAACTTAGGGTTCGCGGGCTGTAACGACTAGCCGTCAGGCTCGCCCCTGCTCAGCCAGCACAGATTAGGGTTGTTGAATGGCAAGGCCAGCTGGAATAAATGCCCGGGTGATGAAGCGCTGGTTTACCCCGGTGCCGTCAATGTTCGCTCGCCCGATGGTGGTCCCCGCGGGTCCGTTTGGTGGACCCGCCTGGGACCAGTAAATATGGTCGGTATCGACTTTAATCCCAGTCGGCCCATTCGCGCCGGTGATGAAGGTCTGGTTCAACCCGGTCCCGTCAAGATTGGCCCGCCCGATTGTGCCCCGGTCGATGCCAGTCCAATACATGTGCGAGCCGTCAATTGCCATCCCATCTGGAGTTGCTTCCGTCTTGATGAATGTCTGGTTGACGCCCCTTCCATCGAGGTTCGCGCGCCCGATCGACAAGGAATCGTGGCTGGTCCAATAGATGTAGGTCTCGTTTACCACGACATCTGCGGGTTCAGTGATGCCGGTGATGAAATTCTCATTCACCCCAGTGCCGTCCAGATTGGCTCGGCCAATGGAGACGGGAGCCTGCCAATTCCCCCAATAGATATGAGAGCGGTCAATGGTGAGAGGACACGGCGAGCCGGTACTGCTGATAAACGTTTGGTTTACCGCCGTGCCATCGAGGTTGGCGCGCCCAATCGAATTCGTACCATTGTTTCCCCAGTAGATATACGACTGGTTAATCGCAACATCGCAGGGGGTGCTGGCGCCGGTGATAAAACTCGGGTTCACCGCCGTACCGTCGAGATTGGCGCGGCCGATCGTGGTCCCACGTCCGGCGCCCCAGTTCGCCCAATAGATATAAGGGCCGCTCGCGGCCGCGGTGGCAGAGGCGGCCCGGGACGCGGCAACCGTGGGACGGGCGGCCGTCCCGCCGCAGGCGGCCAACCAAAGCGGCGCAATCATGAGAATGCCGAGGCGTGCCATCCGTTTCACCCTTGACCCTCCAGGACCGGCCGTACGACCGACCAGCTGCGGCCGCCGTCTGTTGTCTTCATAATGCCGCCTGGCGATCCCTCGTGGAACGGATTTTCGGACCAGGCGTAGTAGCCAACTTTGGCATCGAAGAACGCCACGGCACCGGCCGCGGGGACCAGTCGGCTGAGAAGCTTCCACGTGGCGCCACCGTCTGTCGTGCCGTACAACTCGGCAACGAAAGCACACGTGACGACGTAGCAGTCGGCACCCGGGCTTGGCGGGATCGGCCCCGTTTCCTTGACGGCCCATCCCGTGCGCGCGTCGATGAAGTCGGGGGGCGCGGCTGGCCAGAACGGCAGCTGACTCAAGCTCCAGGTTCGGCCCGAGTCGGTGGTTCTATAAATCCCAGTCCAGGACGGCCCGATACCGCCGAAAAACACGGGAAGGATTCCGTTGTTCAGCGTAAAGATCGGCGCACTCGCCGAAAAGTACCCGGACCCTGACGGGTATGAGGGGAGGGGGACCGCCTCCCAGCTCCGACCGCCGTCGCGCGTAACCGCTGCGACAGGACCGGAGTGTGGGGACAGAACCCCGCTGGCGCGAGTACAGTCGTAGGTCAACCACCCGTAATCGGCGCTGATGAACGTTATTCCGCTCGGCGTACAGCCGGCGGCAAGCCGACCAAGGACGGAACCATCGGATTCGGAGGCCCTGGCGATTTCGCTCCAGCGCCGGCCGCCGTCACTCGTGGCAAAGATGGCCCGCGAATTTGGAGAAGCGCTACCCGCGGTATCTACGACCAGCCAGCCGTGCTGCGCGTCGATAAAGTCCAATTGCACCGCTGCATTTCCTCCCCTGATCTGGATGAGGGCCGGCAGCGGAGCGCTCGCGCTCCAGGTATGACCGCCGTCGACGGTCGAGGTCACGACGAGCCCGTGGCTGGTCGCCCCGGTCATCCAAGCGTGCGTCGTGTCCAGCGCAAAGTTACCCAGCCCACCTTTGATCTGATTCGAGATTGCCGGCGGCGATGAAATGACCCTCCAATGAAGTCCGGCATCGCTCGTCTCAACGTAAGCAACGCCGTTCCAACCGACGTTTGGCGACACCATGTGCAGCGAACCCGGATAAAAGCCGCGCGGATAGGTGCCGGTGATCGAAGGACTCGGAAGGGGCTGGGGGGCGACGGAAGGACTTGGATGGACTTGGACCGGCGCCCGACTGCGCGCATGCAGCAGTGCAACCCCCAGGACGAGGGCAAAGACGATTACCGCCGCCGCGGCCAACACCTGCGAAGGCCATAGGCGCTCGCGGCGGCGCCATGCCTGTTCCGCAACGGACAGGGGGTTGTCCGGCTGCTGAAGGCGCTGAATCCGGATCTGGATGCGCCGCTGGAGGTCGGGCGCGGGCAGCCTCTCCAATTCCTCGAACCGCTGCTTCAGCTCAGGCATGCTCTTCCTCCAGGATTCGCCGCAGCCGCCGCCGTCCGCGGCTCAGGTTGACCCGAACAGACAGGGCGTTTGAGCGCAACATCTCGGCAATCTGACCGATTGGGTAGTCGCCGTAGTAGAAGAGAATCAAGGCGGCACGCTGCTTCGGCGGCAGCTTGGCCAGAGACGCCACCAATTCGCCGGCCGAATCACGTGTCGTGTAGGATTCTGTTCCCACGAGGGCTACCGATCGTGTGCGCTCCTGGAGCATCCCAGCAGCGATCCGAAAGGCGGTCCGCCACACCCAGGCAGCCGGCGACCGAACAGCTTCGCCCCGAACCATTAACTGCGCGAATGCTTCCGCCACCGCATCGCTCGCGACATCAGGATCCTGGGCATAAACAGCTACCGCCCGCCAAATTCGATCCCCATGCGTGCGATAGAGCGCCTCGACCGTGTCAGTGCGCTCGTCCGCGGTTGGCGCCTCCACTACTGGAAAGGGGCTCTTCAGGAGCAGAAGGTTACATGCCGCGTGAAACTCGAAGATAATCCACGGCCAGAGGCCCTTGGGGACCGCCGCCTCCCACCGCCATGTCGGACGCCGCATAGCGACCCTGGCGACGAGGAAATCAGCCCTTGTAACTTCAAACTCGTTGGGGCCACCGTTTGGTCGTGAAGCCACTCGCTCCAACAAGCCAGCTCAAGCTGATCAATTAGCGGGAGACGAGTCTCGAACTCGCGACCTCAACGTTGGCAACGTTGCGCTCTACCAACTGAGCTACTCCCGCGTTGCGTCACGCATTATAGCCAGCGCTGATCTCGCGATTGGCCCGATCCGAACTCCGGCCGAACTCGGCGTTACCAGCGCGTCGCGGCTCCGTCACATAGTCGCAGGAAAGGCCGTAAGACTCCGGCGCTATCACTGGCACGATGGGTCTGAGGGGGACCGCCTTCCGCTTGCTCGTGGCGGGAGGCGTGGGAGTCAGCCTTTTGCTCGCCAGCGCCGCGCCGACGGCTGCCGATGACTACTCCGACGCCCAGGCCCGCCTCCAGATCATCAACAAACTGAAGGGGGTCCTCAAGGACAACCTCCAGAAGGCCGAGGCCCAGGAGATTGCGTTGCAGCAGCAACTCCAGGAGACGCGCGACACCATCAACCAAACGATCGACAAGATCGCCGCCACGGAGCGGCGGATCGCCGAGCTGGAGCGCCAGATCGCCGCGCTCGACGCCCAGATCGCCGAGGAGCAGCAAGAACTGCGCAAGACCAAGGCCGAGTACGCCACCTTCGTCCGTAGCGTGTACAAAAGCGACTCGAACCCTCTTGCCCAGCTGCTCGCGGCCCCCGACTTCCAGGGCTTCCTCAACCGGGCCGTGGCGATCGAGCACCTGACCTACCTGTCCAACCGGCTGATCGACCACATCCGGCAGGTCGACCTCCTGCTGCACAGCCAGCAGGAAGGGGTGATCAGCAAGAAGAAAGAAGCTGACAAGGACCGGGCGGACCTCGTCGACCAGAAAGCCGCGCTGCTCACGCAGCAGGCGCACCAGCAGGACCTCGAGAACCGACTGCGCCAGAGCATCACCCAGGTGAAGTGGGAGTTGGTTGCCATCAATGGCCAGTCGGCGGCCCTTGCGCAGCGGATCGCGGACATGGAAATCGCCCGCCAGGACCAGCTGATCGCCGAGGCGGAGCAAGCCGCATGGCAGCAGGCCCAGTTCTGGATGCAGCACAACCTCTTCACGTTGCCCAACGCTGGTGCGAACCATTCGACGAAGTACCCGCTGATCTGGCCGCTGCAGCAGGGGAGCATCACACTTGTCTTCGGCCCCTGCAGTCAGGCGTTCGAGCCGCCCGGCTTTGGCTATCCGCACTTCCATACGGGGGTCGACGTCGCCTACAACCAGGGCACCCCAATCCTCGCCGCCGACGACGGCGTGGTGGTGGCGGCTGGTTCCAGCCTCATCAACGGCCAGCTGGTCGGCTACGGCAACTACATCATCGTCGCGCACCGCAACAACTTCTTCTCGCTCTACGGCCACCTGCTCGGCTTCCAGGTCAAAGCCGGCGACAGCGTGCACCAGGGCCAGCTGATCGGTTACGAGGGGTCGACCGGCAACTCCACCGGTCCGCATGTCCACTTCGAGTACCGCTACGGCGGCCAGCCGACCAATCCCCTCCCCTACCTGCCGCCGAACGGCCCCAACACCTTCAGCCAGTAAGGCGCTCGTAACCGCCTGGGCCCCGATGCCGTTACCTCCTCGAAGGGTATGAAGATATTGCAACTCGGTCGCCGCACTGGACTGCAGCTCTGGGCTTCCTGGGGATCCATCGCCGTCACGCTGACGCGCTTCGCTGTCTAACTGCAAACCGGGTCGGCTCAGCCAGCAGATAGAAGGTTGAGGGAAGCCGGGCCTTGATTCAGCCGGCGGTCCAGCCGCTGCACGCGCCGCTCCAAATCCATCCGCCACTGCGGGTTGGGCACCGCCGCCAGCGCGAGCAGGCGCAGCGCGTCACCCACGATGCGTCGAGCCGCGTTGAAGTCCCGTGCCTGGTGCTCGAGCAGTTTCGCCAGCTCGATCGCGACGAGATACGGGTAAGACTGCGTGCGCCAGCACTCTTCCAGCACCGATCGGGCCTCCTCCCATCGTCCCTGCCGTCGCAACAGGCGCGCCAGCCGCAAGCCGAGCGCCCCACGCATCTTCGGCGGCGTTCCCCTGGAAGGATGCAGCCAGAGCTGCCGGTATTCAGCGATCGCCTGGCCGTGGAAGCCACGCACCTCTAAAAAGCGAGCCCGCCCGAATCGATCGAGCGGATCAAGATCGTCGGACCCTCGAAGGACCGCCTCGAAGCGCGCCAGCAGCAGCGCCATCGATACCACGTCCTGGCGGTTATGAGTGAAGACCGAATCCAGCACATGGGGATCGCCATCGCGTAGCCAGGCGAAGTATCGGCTCGGGATCAAACTGCCCGGCAGGTCATCGGCGCGATGCAGGTCGAGCACCGCCTGCTCAATGGTCTGCAACGCGCAGTCCGGCAGGCGCGGCCGGAAAATGCGGCGGGCCAGGGTGAGGAGGTCGAAGTGGGGCGGTGACGGCCATACTGCTCGCCGCATCACGAGCCGGGTCTGCAGGAGCGGCCAGTCGAAGCAGCGGCCGTTGTAGCTGACCAGGACGCCGGCCGCGTTCACGCACTGGCCGACCGCCCAGAGCAGTGCGCTCTCCTGGTTGAAGTCGCGAAGGAAGTACTGGGCGAGCGTCAGACCGCCCGCTTCGCGCCAGGCGAGACCGACGAGGAATGCAACGGTGCCAGTGCCGCCGGATAGACCGGTCGTTTCCGTGTCGAGGAAGAGCGGCCGTCGCAGGTCGCTGGGCGCGAGCCCAAGACACGTGGAGAGCGCCTCCACCTCCTGGTCGCCGTCGTCCGGGCACCATTCACGACGCACGACAACTGGGCCGAACGGCGTCTCCTCTTCGCGGCAATTGGCTGGCAGATCTTTGGAAATTCCTTCCCCCGCTTGCGGGGGAGGGTAGGGTGGGGGCTCGCTGCGTCGGGTGGGGCGCGCCGTAATGGCCGCGATCCGCTCGCGCAGCGCAACGAGGTCGGCCGTCAACGCGCCGGCGCGGGAATCAGCGCGGCCAGTTCGAGTAGGCGCAGGGCGACCGCCTTGCCCTCCTCCCCCACCTCCAGCGACGGACCAACGCAGGACGGGCAGCCGCTCTCGCAGCCACATTGCGACACCAGGTCGTGCGCGGCCGCCATCACGGCACCCGCCGTCTCGAACAAGCGCGCGCTCATCCCCACGCCGCCGGGATAGCGCTCGTAGACGAACACCGCCGGCGTGCCGGTATGCGGCGCGCGCGTCTCCGCATAGGCGCCGAGGTCGCGGACATCGCACATGAGGAACAGACAGGCCACCTGCGTGACGACGTTCGCCAACCCCTGCAGCCCGCCCTGCATCGCCGCACGCGGAAACTGGCGGGCTACCTCGGTGGGGATCTCGAGCCAGAACGCGGTCGTGTGCAACTGCTGTTCGGGCAGGCTGATGGGACCCGACCCGATGTTCTCGTGGGTGTGGAAACGGATCTTCTTGAAGATGGTGGGCAGCGCCGTGACCCGCACCTCGCCGTGGTGGACCGCGAGCGGCTCCGCCGGCCGGCTCTGAAAGGTCTCGAGCACTTTGATGCTGACCGCCAGGTTGGCGTCGGTGTAGTAATCGACCTTGACCGGCCGCACGTAGGCCTTCTTCTCCTCCCAGTCGAGCCGGTCGACGTGGTACTGCGCGCCTTCGTGCAGGTAGATCGCTTCCTCGTGGAGGAAGACCGGCGCCGAGAATTGATCCATCTCGCCGACGACGCTTGCCCCTCGGGTGACATCGACGATGACGACGTTGTCCGCGTTCGCGCTGCGCAGGCTCACCCCTTCGGCCGGAAACGCGTCCGCGCTCCAGTGCCAGGTATCTCCCGCCTGGTGGACGGCCCCGTCCTCTTCCAGAATGCGGAGCAGCTCCGCTACCGGCGCCTGACCGAATGGTTCCCCCGTCGAGAGGGGCAGTTCAAAGGTCGCCGCCTGCAGATGCGCGCTGAGGATCAGCAGGTTGTCGGGATCGATCAGTCCCTGTTCGGGGTCTCTCCCAAGGAAATATTCCGGATGGTTGACCAGATACTGATCGAGCGGGCTGCTCGAGGCGACATAGACCGCGGCCGCGGCACCACGGCGCCGCCCCGCGCGCCCGATCTGCTGCCAGGCGCTGGCGATCGTGCCCGGATAGCCACAGAGAATGGCCGCGTCCAGGTGCCCGATGTCGATCCCGAGTTCGAGCGCATTGGTGCTGACCACGCCACGCACCGATCCGTCGCGTAAGCCGTGCTCGATCTCGCGCCGCTGCAACGGAAGGTACCCACCGCGGTAGCCGCGGATCGTGCCGGTTTTGCCAAGTCGATTGGCGAGCGATTGCTGCAGATAGCTGAGCAGGATCTCCACCTGCAGGCGAGTGCGGCCAAAGACGATGGTTTGCACCCCATCGCGCAGAAATGCCTCGGCGATCCGCTGGCTCTCGAGCGTGGACGAACGCCGGATGCCGAGCTCGCGATTGATGACCGGCGGGTTGTAAAACAGCAGCCGCTTGGGCCCGCTCGGCGCCCCATTGTCGTCGACCAACGTCATCACGCGTCCCGTCAGCCGCTCGGCCAGCTCTTTCGGGTTGGCGATCGTCGCCGAGCAACAGATCACCACGGGGTGGCTGTCGTAGAAGGCGCAGACGCGCCACAGGCGGCGGAGCACGTTTGCCAGATGGCTGCCGAAGACGCCGCGGTAGGCGTGCAGCTCGTCGATCACGACGTAGCGAAGGTTGGCGAAGAGCTTCACCCAGCGGGTGTGGTGGGGCAGCACGCCGGTGTGCAGCATGTCGGGGTTGGTGACCACGATATGGCCGGCCTGGCGAATCGCCTGGCGAGCGCTCACCGGTGTGTCCCCGTCGTAGGTGTAGGTCTTGAGATCGACCTTCATCTCACCGACCAGACCATGGAGCTCAGCCAGCTGGTCTTGCGCGAGCGCCTTGGTCGGAAAGAGGTACAGGGCCCGCGCCTCGGGGTCCTTGAGCATCGCCTGCAGGACCGGCAGGTTGTAGCAGGCGGTCTTTCCCGACGCGGTCGGCGTCACAACGACCAGGTCTTTGCCGGCCAGCGCCAGAGCGGTCGCCTCCGCCTGGTGGGTGTAGAGGCGGCTGATGCCGCGGGCGGCGAGCGCCTGCCCAAGGCGGATGTCGAGCGAATCGGGAAATCCGGCGTAGCGGGCCTGGCGGGCCGGCAGGGTGTGGTCGAGCGTCAGATGCTGGCGGAACTCATCCTGAACGAGAAGTCGATCCAGCGCCATCTCGACCGACATGTCCGAGCATCTTAGCGAACATATGTTCGGCGCGCAAGGCCCCACCCTTCCCTCCCCCTAAGGGGGAGGGCCCTCGTCTGATCACTCGTGCAGCCGGAAGTACTTGAAGCCTTCCGCGACGGGAAAGCTCTGGCCCTTCGCCATCTCGCTGGCCCGCTCCCGGATCGTCTGCTCGAGCTCCGACCAGTCGCCGACCTGGCTCTTGTGCTCACGCAGCGCTGCGATCTTGAGGTCGATCGTGTCGCTGATGTCGACCCAGGCATCGGGCTCGTTTGACCCGGTCAGGTAGATCTCTTTGACCTGGTGCGGTTCCAGACCCTCATCGAGCAATTCCGGGAAGACGAGCCGGGTGTCGGATCCCGGGATGATCGCGTCCAGGGTTGCTTCGCCGGCAGCACGATGGTCCGGATGATTGATATATCGCTGCCCGGTCCAGCGGCGTGTGGGGTCCGGCGCCACGACGACGTCGGGCTTGGTCCGCCGGATCCAGCGCGTAATCTGCCGGCGCAAATCGAGCGTCGGCATCAGCGACCCGTCGTCGTAGCCGAGGAAGAAGACGTCCTTGACGCCCAGCTTCAACGCCGCCGCCCGCTGCTCGGCATGGCGGATCTGGGCCAGGCGCTCGGCCGTCATCGCCGGGTCACTGCTGCCACGGTTGCCATCGGTGAGGATCAGGTAGGTGACCTGCCGGCCCTCTTTCGCCCATCGCGCCACCGTGCCGGCGGCGCCGAACTCCGCATCGTCCGGATGTGCCATCACGACGAGCACGCGGCCAAGACCGTTCGGCGAGTCCGCCATCAGGCGGGCGTCGGGATCGCCGTCGAGACTTCGTAGTCGACGAAGTCCTTGAAGTGCGCACCCTCCCCGCAGACCGGGCATTTCGGATCGCGCTTGAGACGCAGCGTCCGAAACTCGTCGGTCAGCGCATCGATCATCAGCAGCCGGCCGATCAGCGGCTCCCCGATGCCAAGCAGCAGCTTGACGGCCTCATTGGCTTCGAACAAGCCGACGATGCCCGGCAGGATCCCGAGCGTGCCGGCCTCATCGCAGCTCGGCGCCAGCTCGGGCGGCGGCGGCTCCGGGAAGACGCAGCGGTAGCACGGTCCCACGAACGGCTTGAAGACACTGACCTGGCCATCGAAGCGGAAGATGCTGCCGTGCACGACGGTCTTCTTCAGGAGCACGCTGGCGTCGTTGACCAGGTAGCGGGTCGGGAAGTTGTCGCTGCCGTCGACGATCAGGTCGTACTCCTTGAAGAGGTCGATGATGTTGTCGCGCGTCAGCCGCTGCTGGTACGGGACGACCTTGACGTCGGGGTTCAGGTCCTCGAGCGTCTGCCTGGCCGAGTCGACCTTGGGCATGCCGATCCGCTTGCTGTTATGAAGGATCTGGCGCTGCAGGTTGCTTTCGTCGACGACGTCCGAATCGACGATCCCAATGGTGCCCACGCCAGCGGCGGCCAGGTAGTAGGCCGCCGGTGAGCCGAGGCCCCCGGCCCCGATGATCAGCACCTTGGCATCGAGCAGCTTGAGCTGCCCCTCCTTCCCCACTTCGGGGATCAGCACATGGCGGCTGTATCGCTTCTGCTGTGCCGGAGTCAACTCGCGCGGCACGACGAAGTTGAGGCCGGCGTCCTTCCAGGCACCGAAGCCGCCCTTGAGCGAGGTGACGTTCTTGTAACCCATCTGCTGAAGCGTCTCGGCCGCAAACGCGGAGCGGTTTCCGCCCGCGCAGTAGGCGACAACCGGGGTCTCATAGTCGGGCACGTACTGCTCCACGCGTGACTCGAGGTAGCCGCGCGGGATATGGATCGCGCCGGGAATGATGCCCTGCTCCACCTCGTCTTGCTCGCGGACATCGATCACGACGGGTTTGCCGGCGCCGTTCCGAGAAGCGTCCAGCTGCCGGACATCCACCTCACGGATCCGTGACTTGACGTCCTTGAGCATGTCGCGATAACTGGCCATGTTGCTCTTTAGTCTACCCGCGCCCGGCCGAATGTATTCCTAGATCGTAGTAGGTGTGCGAGCCTTTTCCAGCCGGGCGACGATCGCGTCGGTCACCTGGGTGGTGCCGACGGCGGAAGGATCGTTGCGCTCCGCCTTCATGTCGTAGGTGACGGTCCTCCCTTCGCGAATGGTCTCGGCGATGGCGCCCTCCAGCATGTTGGCGGCGTAGGTTTCGCCCAGGTGATGCAGCATCATCACCCCGGACAGCATCATCGCCATCGGGTTGATCCGGTTGGTGCCCGCGTACTTCGGGGCGCTGCCGTGCGTCGCCTCGAAGAGCGCGATCTCGTCGCCCAGGTTGGCGCCCGGCGCCAGGCCGAGCCCGCCGACCAGGCCGGCCGCCAGGTCGGACAGGATGTCGCCGTAGAGGTTGGGCAGGACCATGACGTCGTATTCCTTCGGGTTCTGGACCAACTGCATCGTCATGTTGTCGACGATGCGGTCATTGAACTGGATGTCCGGATGCTCTTTGGCAATCTCCTGGGCCACTTGCAGGAAGAGGCCATCGGTGAATTTCATGATGTTGGCTTTGTGCACCGCGGTCACCTTCCGCCGCCCGTGGCTGCGGGCGTAGTTGAAAGCGAAGTTCACGATTCGCGAACTCGCGGTCACAGAGATCGGTTTGATACTGAGCCCGGAGTCGGGGCGGATCGACTTGCCCGTGGCGGCGCTGATCTCTTTGATCATCCGCTCGGTTTCGGGCTTGCCCTCCTGGAACTCGATACCGGCGTAGATGTCCTCGGTGTTCTCGCGAACGATGATCAGGTCGATGTTGTCGTAGCGGGACCGAACCCCCGGATAGCTCTTGCAGGGCCGAACCAGCGCATAGAGGTCCAGTTCCTTGCGCAGCGCGACGTTGACCGAGCGGATTCCCTTCCCGATCGGGGTGGTCAACGGTCCCTTGATGCCCACCTTGTTCCGCCGGATCGACTCGAGCACGTGCTCTGGCATCGGCGTGCCGTACTTTTCCATCACACCGAGACCGGCGTTCTGGACATCCCACTCGAACTGCACGCCGGTTGCTTCCAGTACCCGCCGGGTGGCTTCACTGACTTCCGGACCGACCCCATCACCAGGGATCAAGGTCACGCGATGCACGGCCAAAGCAGTCCCATGCTACCAGCGGCCCCGTTGATATCCTTTCTTATGTGGCGCAAGCCGGACTGCAGAGCAGCCCCTTCGAAACCCGGGCGCAGAGTCCGCTGGCACAAGCCAACTATCAACTCTGGATCGAACACGCGCGCGCCGAAAACCGCCGGGAGCTCGAGCGGCTGGTCGCCACCCTGCATCAGGACTGTGAGTACGAGGTCGTGCCACTCGGGCAGCGCTGGCATGGCAAGGATGAGGTCCGCGAGTTCTACCGAGGTCTATGGCGCGGGATCCCGAACGTCAAACTGACCCTCCTAAATCGCATCGACGCGGACGACTGCATCGTCGAGGAGTCCGAGGTCATCGGCCGGATGGATGGGCCGCTCTTCGGCGTCGAGCCGAGCGGCCAGCAGTTGCGCTACCGCGTCGTCATCTTCTTCCCGGTCCGCGACGGGCTTTTCACGGGCGAGCGCGTGTATTTCGACCTGGCCGACTTCGCTCGGCAGGTGCCCGGGGCCAGGCCTCTCCTCGATAGGCGGCCAACCTGACCACCATGAAGGTGGGCGTCCCGAAGGAAAGCCTAGCCGGCGAGCGCCGGGTCGCCCTCGTTCCGGAAGCGGCCCGTGCCCTCGTGAAGGCGAATCTCCAGGTCGCGGTCGAGGCGGGTGCCGGGGCGTCGGCGTTCTTCGGCGATGCCGCCTACATCGACGCCGGAGCGAACGTGACCGACGCGACGACGGCCCTCGGCAGCGACGCGGTCCTCAAGGTCCAGCCGCCGACGCTCGACGAAGTCGGCCGCATGCGGGGAGGGGCGGTGTTGATCAGTTTCCTGCAGCCGGCCACCAGCGCTGACATCATAACCGCGCTGGCAAAACAGAAGGTGAGCGCCTTCAGCCTCGACCTGGTGCCGCGCATCAGCCGGGCGCAGAGCATGGATGCCCTCTCCTCGCAGGCCGGCATTGCCGGCTACAAGGCGGTCCTGATCGCCGCTAACCATCTCCCGAAGTTCTTCCCCTTGCTGATGACCGCCGCCGGCACCGTGGCCCCAGCCCGTGTGCTGGTGATGGGAGCCGGCGTCGCGGGACTGCAGGCGATCGCCACCGCTCGCCGCCTGGGCGCCGTGGTGGAAGCGTACGACGTCCGGCCGGCGGTGAAGGACGAGGTCCACAGCCTGGGCGCCACCTTCCTGGAACTCCCGCTCGAGGCCCAGGAGGGGACGGGCGGCTACGCCCGCGAGCAGTCCGAGGACTTCCTCCGGCGGCAGCGCGAGTTGCTCGGTGACCGGGTGGCCGCCTCTGACGTGGTGATCACGACCGCCGCCATCCCCGGCCGCAAGGCGCCCGTCCTCGTCACCGCGGACATGGTCCGCCGGATGCGGGCCGGCTCGGTGATCGTCGATCTCGCCGCCGAGACCGGCGGAAACTGCGAGCTGACCAAGGCCGGCGAGATCATCGAGGTCGGCGGCGTCACCATCGACGGCACCCGCAACCTCCCCAGCACCATGCCGGTTCATGCCAGCCAGCTGTACAGCAAGAACGTGTCGACGCTACTGCTGTTGCTGGTTAAGGATGGTGCGCTGAAGCTGGACTTCAACGATGAGATCGTCAAGGGGGCTTGCGTCACGCACGATGGCGCGATCGTGAACCCGCGTGCCAAAGAGCTGGTGGAGGCGGCCAGCCGGTGAACGACAGCACCTTGCTCAACGAGTTCACCGTCTTCGTGCTCGCGATCTTCATCGGCTTCGAGGTCATTTCCAAGGTGCCGACGATTCTCCACACGCCGCTCATGTCGGGCACGAACGCCATCCACGGCATCATCCTGGTCGGCGCCATTCTTATCGCCGCCACCGCGCGCGACCCGCTGCAGATCGCCCTCGGCCTGGTTGCCGTCATCCTTGCCACGATTAACGTCGTCGGCGGGTTCGTCGTGACCGACCGCATGCTGGAGATGTTCAAGGGGCGTCCGACCGCTAAACCAGCAGAGAAGACGCCGCCCGAGAATCCCGCCGGATGACCGTCGCGGTCGCGCTCGCTTATCTCCTCGCCGCCGCCCTGTTCATCTTCGGCTTGATCCAGTTGAGCTCCCCAAAGAGCGCCCGCCGCGGCAACCAGATCGCGGCGGTCGGGATGGTGATCGCATTGCTGGCAACGATCCCGCTCCTGCATTTCACCGCGGCCGGGATCGCAATCACGATTGTTGGCATCCTGATCGGTCTGCCAATTGGGGCTGTCGGCGCTCGCAGGGTGAAGATGACCGCCATCCCGCAGATGGTGGCGCTTTTCAACGGCGTCGGCGGTGGGGCCGCCGCCGTCGTCGCCGTTTCCGAACTCCTGTTGCAGGGTTCGCACCCAGTATTCGCGATTGCCTTTCCTAGCGTCTTCAGCATCGTGATCGGCTCCGTGTCTTTCGCTGGCAGCCTGGTCGCATTCGCCAAGCTGCAGGCGTTGCTGACGGGCACGCCCATCACCTATCCGGGCCAGCAGATCGTGAATGGCGCTCTAGCGCTGGCCATCGTCGCGCTGGCCGTCTACCTGATCGCGGTGTCCTCGACGCCGATCATCTTCGTTCCGCTCCTGGTCCTCGGCCTGGTCCTTGGCGTCGCCTTCGTGCTGCCGATCGGTGGGGCGGACATGCCGGTCGTGATTTCCCTCCTGAACGCGTTTACCGGCCTCGCCGTGGCCGCCAGTGGGTTCGTGCTCGGTAACTTCGCGTTGATCGTGGCCGGGACCCTGGTCGGCGCGTCCGGCACGCTACTCACCAAGCTCATGAGCGATGCCATGGGCCGCTCGCTGGGCAACGTGCTGTTCGGCGCATTCGGCACTGTGAAGGCGGGAGTGGCGGGCGTGGCCGGTGCCGAAGGGAAACCGGTGCGGTCCGGGACGCCCGAGGACATCGCGACCTTGCTCGCCTATTCGCGGAAGGTTATCATCGTCCCCGGTTATGGCCTGGCGGTCGCTCAGGGCCAGCACGCGGTGAAAGAACTCGCCGATGAACTCGAGAAGCGCGGCGTCGAGGTCGAATACGCGATCCACCCCGTTGCCGGTCGGATGCCCGGGCACATGAACGTGCTGTTGGCTGAGGCGAACGTGCCCTACGACCAGCTCAAGGAGATGGACCAGATCAACGACGAGTTCAAGTCCGCGGACGTGGCCCTGGTCGTGGGGGCCAACGACGTCGTGAATCCGGCGGCGCGCAGCTCGCCGGGCAGCCCGATCTACGGCATGCCGATTCTGAACGCTGACGAGGCGAAGAACGTCGTCTTCATGAAGCGCAGCATGCGGCCCGGCTTCGCCGGCATCGACAACGAGCTGCTTTACGATCCCAAGACCGTCATGCTCTTCGGTGACGCCAAGGACTCGCTGATGAAGCTGGTCGCCGCCATCAAGGCCGCCTGACCGACCGCTACAGCTAGAATCCTCCAGCCCATGGATATCGCTGTCGAAACGCGTGCGCTTCGGCGCGTCTACCGGACGCGCGCCCAGGAGGTGGTCGCCCTGGAGGGCGTCGACCTGCGAGTCGCTCGCGGCCAGCGTTACGGCGTGCTCGGCCCCAACGGCGCCGGCAAGACCACCCTGATCAAGATCCTGGTGACGCTGCTGCTCCCGTCATCGGGAGAGGCCTACGTCGATGGGCTCGACGTCGTGCACCAGTCTCGTGAGCTGCGCCACCGGATCGCCATGGTGTCCGGCGGCGAAAACGTCGGCTTCGGCATGCTCACGGTCAAAGAGCAACTGTGGATGTTCTCGCAGTTCTATGGCATGCCCAGCAAGCCGGTTAAACGCCACATCGAGGACTTGCTGGAGCGGCTGGGGCTCAGCGACGCCGGCGACCGGCAGATATCGGCGCTCTCCAGTGGGATGCGCCAGAAGATGAACCTGATTCGCGGCCTGATCACCAATCCGCGCATCCTGTTCCTTGACGAGCCGACGGTGGCGCTGGACGTCGGCGCCGCGCGCGATGTGCGCGACGAGGTACGCCGCTGGATGGCGGAGGATCCAAGCCGGACCGTCATCCTCACGACGCACTACATGATGGAGGCCGACGAACTCTGCGACCGGGTGGCGATCGTGAACCGCGGACGCATCGTTGCCGAGGGGACGCCGGCCGAGCTGAAGCAGCGGGTCCAGCAGGATGCGATCGTCGATCTCCAGCTCAGCCCGGGCAGCCGGCTGCTGGACGCGCTGCGCGCCGTGGATGGCGTGGCCGCCGCGAGCGTCGCCGAGCAGGATGGCATCGATCGGTTCAGTCTCCAGCTCTCCAGCGACGCGGCCCTCACCGGTGTCATGCGGGTCGTCGAGGGATCCGGGCGGCAGATCCGGGGTGTGCAGAAGCGCGAACCCACCCTGGAAGACGCCTTCGTCAAGCTCGTTGGACGGGGGATGGCCGAAGAGGAGCAGGGATGAGCCATCCATCCGCGGTGCGGATCTTCCTCAAGACGATCGTGGCCCGGGCCTGGCCGCGCTTTGTTTCCACATACCGCAACCGAACCTGGGTCGTCACCGAGACGCTGTTGCCCCTGATCGGGACGATCTCGATGATCTACGTCTACCGAGCGCTGCATGCGCCCGCCCGCTACCTCGGTTTCGTGGTGCTCGGCGGCGTGCTGCTGGCCTTCTGGCAGAACGTGATCTATTCGATGGCCACGCAATTCTTCTGGGACCGCGGCGCTGGAAACCTGGAGCTCTTCGCCATGGCGCCGACCAGCCTGGCCGCCATCCTGCTGGGCATGGCGTTCGGCGGCGCCTGGGTCAGCCTGACGCGGGCCGTCACGATCCTGCTGGTCGCGTCGATCCTGTTTGGCGTCGGTTACTCGGCCGCCGGGCTACTACCCGCGCTGGGTGTTTTCGTGCTGACGATTTGCGCCCTCTACTGCCTCGGCATGCTGCTCGCCAGCCTCTTCCTTTTCTACCAGCGCGAAGCCTGGCAGCTGGCCGACGCGATGCAAGAGCCGATCTACTTCCTCAGCGGCTTTTACTTCCCCATTCGGAGCCTGGGGGCGATCGCTGGCGGCCTGGGATCGCTGATCCCGCTGACGCTGGGCCTGGACGCCATCCGCCAGCTCGTGCTCCCAGGCACGCCGCAATTCATCCCGCTGCGATGGGAGATCCTGGCCGTCGTCGCACAGATCGCGGGGTATGCGATCCTCTCGCAGATCAGCCTGCGCTACCTGGAGCGCCGGGCTCGCGAGGATGCGCGACTCATCCTGCGCTCGACATGAGCGCCGCGGTCGCACAGTGGCGCGGCTTCAAGGCCGCGACCCGGCTCGGCTGGGAGGTTTCTAGCAATTGGACCAGTCCGCTGATCTTCGTGATCTACTCCGTGCTGCGACCACTCTCGGGCGCCTTCATCCTCGTAGTGATGTATCGCGTCATCAGCGGAGGCGCGCCGGGCACGGCCACCTACCTGGCGTTCCTGGTGAGCGGGGTGGCGTTCTGGTCCTTCGTGCAGTACGGCTTCGCCGGACTCGCCAACGGCATGGCCGACGACCGCGGCGAATACCGGATGTTGAAGTACGTCTATACCAGCCCCGTCCATTTCTATGTGTACTTGCTCGGCCGGGGCCTGGCGCAATTGGCGACCGCCGTAGCTTCGGCCGCGATCGTGCTGGTCGTGGCCACTATCGCGCTCCGCCTACCCATCGATCCACTCCGCGTCAACTATCCCCTGCTGCTGGCGGCTTCCTTCCTGGCGATGCTGGCGGTGATCGCCATGGCCATGGCATACGGGCTCCTGCTGCTCCTAGCACGGGACTCGCACGGCTATGGTGATCTCGGCGCCAGCGTGCTCTACGTTATTTCCGGAGCCATCTTCCCGATCAGCGTGCTCCCCGGGATCCTGGCCTCGGTCGCCGCCCTGTCGCCACTCGTCTATTGGATGGAGTTGATCCGGCGCAGCCTGCTCGGCTCGCACGCGATGCGGATGTTTCCCACGTTATCGGACGCCGATGTCGCCCTACGGCTGGTGATCGCGACGGTGGTCACGCTCATCGTGGCGCACCTTGTTTTCACCTGGGCCGATCGCCTGGCACGTCGACGGGGATTGATCGATCGGGAGTCGAACTGGTAGAGCGGCGGCTAGCTTGCCGGCTCGTTCGGCTTCAGGTCGAGCGATGCCGAGTTGATGCAGAAGCGCTGGCCCGTCGGCTGAGGTCCATCATCGAACACGTGCCCGAGGTGCGAACCGCAGTTTCGGCAAAGGACCTCGGTCCGGCGCATGAAGAAGCTGTTGTCGGACCGTAGCTCGACATTCTCCGTATTGGCCGGCTCCCAGAAGCTCGGCCAGCCGGTGCCTGACTCGAACTTCGTTTTTGAGCTGAACAGCTCGGCGCCGCAAGCGGCACAGGTGTAGGTGCCGTCCGCCTTGGTATGGACGTACTTTCCGGTGAACGGCCGCTCCGTTCCCTTCCGGCGCAGGATGTCGTACTGCTCCGGGGTCAGCTCCGCGCGCCACTCTTCTTCGGTTTTCGAGATCTTGGTGCTCACGTCTGGAGTCTACCCAGTTTGGCGCCGGGGGCCAGAATCGAACTGGCGACACCAGATTTTCGGGGATCCAGAGCGCGCGTGTCACATTTCCAGCCCCGGCGGTGCATTATCGTGAGGAACATGAGGCGAACCGTAGTTGCCGTCCTGGCGATCGGATTGCTCTCGGCGTGTGCCGGCCTAAACGCCCCGGCCGCGTCCAAGACCGACACCCCCCAGCAGAGCCTGGCCGCGACCGGCAAGGCGATGGGGAAGCTGACCTCGGTTCGCTTCGACGCGAAAGCGACCGTGACCCTGACCCTGCCCGCGTCGCTTGTCGACCAGTTGCGGGCCAAGGCCGGCTCGCAAGGCAGCTTTCTGAGCAGCAACATGACCGTCGATCTCACCATCAGCGGGGCGGTGAAGAAGCCGGACCAGCTGGACGCGACGGTCGAGGCAAAACTCGGCGGCCTGACGGTGGACACGGAAGTGATCGCGGTCGGCGGCCGGCTCTATATCAAGGACCCGATGACGGGCAAATGGAAGGCTCTCGGGCAGCCCCACCAGGCAAACTCGGCGAAGTCGAAGACCGGGCTCTCGTATCAGGCCCTGATCGACACCGCCAAATCGCTGTCCGAAATCAACGATCAACCCTCGACGATCAATGGCGTCGCCGTCGATCATTACCGGATCGTTCCCGACCTTGTCAAACTCCTGGCGCAGGTCACGACCGGAGGATCGTCAAAAGATCCGCAAGTGGCGGCGGCGCTCGAGGGGATCTTGCAGAACGCGCAGCTGACGGCCGATGTCTGGACAGGCACCTCCGATCACCTGATTCGCCGGGTCAGCTATGACGCCGACGTGACTGCCGATCTGCATGCGCTATCCGCGGCCTTCGCCAACGGGACGGGCTCAAATGGCCAATCCGTGCAAATCCCTGCCGGCTCAATGGCGCATCTGACGGCCCACGCCGTGATCAACCTCCACGACTTCAGCGGCGCGGTAACCATCAAGGCCCCAACCATCTCGTCGTAACCCTGCCCGCGCCCGAACGCGACCGCGTAACGAGACACGCGAGAAAAGTAAAGCCTGCACGGAGCCCGGATATGGCGACGTTTTGCCAGTAGTGATGGCGGCAAACCTCGACCAGCTCCCGGCGGACGGCAGTCAGCGCCTGGTGATCCGCCCCCAGCAGTCGACGCTGATCGCCTTCGGCGTGATTATCGGCACCGTCACGCTCTTCGGGGCTGGGCTCATGCTGAGCGGCCGCAGCCTCGTGCCGGTCTTCGTCTGGTTGGGCATCGGCGCGTTGTTCATCTACGGGTTGTACCGCTGGCACCTGTGGGTCGACTCGGAACGGGTAGGAGTCAGTCGCTTACCCTGGGGAGCGTCCTGCCGGCGCGATCAGTTGGACCGGCTGCAAATCAGCTTCGCGGGCCGCGGGGGCAACACATGTGACTTCGTTCGCAAAGACGGCCACACCGCCTTCAGGGTGTCCGCGAAACCGTTTGGTACCACGCAGCTCAAGGCTCTGGCCCGATCTCTCGGGGTGCCCTACTACGACCTGTTCTCCGGGAGTTCGATCGACATTCAGGGCATTCCGCCGGGTTCGTAGGCTTCCGCCGGCGGGGTTTGGTGCCGAGGGCCAGAATCGAACTGGCGACACCATGATTTTCAGTCATGTGCTCTACCAACTGAGCTACCTCGGCACGAGGACGTATTCTAGCCGCGCCTCGGCGCCGGGGACCAGCCTCGGCGGCCGCCGCTGAATACAGGTGGGGGCTGGGTCCTCCCCTGTCGGGTTACAATCGCCGCAAGGAAGGGCCCGTACCATGCCGTTTGTGTTGAGTAACCCCTACGCGCCGCCGCGGCGCCGTCGAGAATGATGACCTCGACCGGCGGCAGCAGCTCCCATCAGGAATTGACCAGTGAGCTGGCGGCGCTGGACCGCCAGCTGCGCGACCTTTCCGATCAATGGGAGACCGTCGAGCGCACGATCACCGAAAAAACGCGTCTCCGCCGCGAGTTGATTGCCCAGCAAGAGGCGACCAACGTCGATCATGGCGAGGAGATCAACCGGCTCCAGTCCGACGTCTACGCGTTACGCGACAAGCTCGACCAGCTGCGGGATTCCCACCTCGACTTCAGCGCCCTCTACCGAATCCTCCAGCAGGCTCGCACCTGACGACTTAGGCCGAGGATTCCTCCTTGGCCGCCTCGGTCTTGGCGCGCCGGTCGATCTCGCTGACGACCGCCGGGTCGGCCAGCGTGGTCGTGTCGCCGAGCGGACGGTTCTCCGCCACGTCACGAAGCAGCCGCCGCATGATCTTGCCCGAGCGGGTCTTGGGCAGCTCCGGGGTGAAGACGATGTTGGCGGGTGCCGCGATCTTCCCGATCTTCTTCCCCACGTGCTCGCGCAACTCGATCAGCATCTCCGGTGAGCCCTCGGCTCCGCCTTTGAGGGTGACGAAGGCAACGATTGCCTGGCCGGTCTGCTTGTCGCTGCGGCCGGCGACGGCAGCCTCGGCGACTTTCGGGTGGCTGACCAGGGCGCTCTCCACCTCGATCGTCGAAATGCGGTGGGCGGAGACATTCATGACGTCGTCCACCCGTCCCAGCAGCCAGAAGTCGCCGTCCTCGTCGATCCGTGCCCCGTCGCCGGCGAAGTAAACGTCCTTGAACTTGCTCCAGTACGTCTGGACATAGCGCTCGTGGTCCCGGAAGATCCCGCGCAGCATGGCCGGCCAGGGGCCTTTGATCACCAGGTAGCCCCCGCCGCCGGGTCCCACCTCTTCACCCGCGTCGTTGTAGACCGCCGCCTGGACGGTGGGGAAGGGCTTGGTCGCAGAGCCGGGCTTCAGCGTCGTCACTCCGGGAAGCGGCGTGATCAGGATCATCCCGGTCTCGGTCTGCCACCAGGTGTCGACCACCGGCGTCCGGCCACCTCCGATGTTCTCCCGATACCAGATCCAGGCCTCCGGATTGATCGGCTCACCCACCGAGCCCAGCAGGCGGAGCGAGCTGAGGTCGTGCTTCTTCGCGTACTCCGGCCCCCATTTCATGTGGGTGCGGATCGCGGTCGGCGCCGTGTAGAGGATGTCGATTTTATAGCGCTCGATGATCGACCACCAGCGATCCTTGTCGGGGAAGTCGGGGACGCCCTCGTAGATGACGCCGGTCGTGCCGTTGCAAAGTGGCCCGTAGACGATATAGCTGTGGCCGGTGACCCAGCCGATGTCGGCGGCGCACCAGTAAACCGAGTCAGGCTTGATGTCGAAGATGTAGTGGTGGGTCGTCGCCGTCCCCACCAGGTACCCGGCGGTGGTGTGGACAATCCCCTTGGGTTTGGCGGTCGTCCCACTCGTGTAGAGCAGGTAGAGCAGGTCTTCCGCGTCCATCGGCTCGCAGGGACAGGAGGCGGGGTCAGCACTGGCATCTTTGACCAGGTCCTGCCACCAGACGTCGCGGCCGTCCTTCATTGGGGTGTCCATCGGCGTCCGGCGGAGTACGACCGCCTTCTTGACCTTGGGCGCCATCTCGAGCGCCGCATCGGCGTTCTTCTTGAGGGGCACCGGATTGCCCTTCCGCAGACCCTCGTTCTGGGTAATCAGCAGCTCACACTCCATATCGTTGAGCCGCCCGCCGAGCGCGTCGGCGCTGAACCCACCGAAGACGACGGTATGGGGGGCGCCGAGCCGGGTGCAGGCGAGCATCGCGACCGGGAGCTCGGGCACCATGCCCATGTAGATCCCCACCGGGGTCCCCTTCCTGACGCCGAGTTTCTTGAGCGCGTTGGCAAAGCGAACGACGTCCGCCAGGAGGTCTGTGAAGGTGATGGTGCGCTTTTGGTCGACCGGCTCGCCTTCCCAGTAGTAGGCGACCTTGTCGCCCCGCCCGGCTTCGACGTGCCTGTCGACGCAGTTGTAACAGACGTTCAGCTTGCCGCCGAGGAACCACTTGGCATAAGGCAGCTTCCACTCGAGGACCGTGTCGAACGGCTTGAACCAGGAGACGCGCTTCAGCGCCTCTTCCTTCCAGAAGTCCTCCAACGGCTTGGCATAGATGTCCGGCTTGGCGTTGGCATTCCTCGCAAATTCGGGGGGCGGCGGGTAGCGTCGCTCCTCCAGCTGCATCGACTCGATGGCATGCGTGCCGGATTGGATCGTCATCGGCTCATCCAGCCTCCTTCAAACGAATTGCGCGCCCTTGTCCCCGCTCAGATTAGCGCTCCGGCGGCCCAGCGGACTGGCCAGCAGGTCGGCGGAAATAGGTCGCTGGATGATTGACAGCACCCTATTTGCGGGCGCTAAATGATTCCTTAGGGGAAACGCGCACAAATTCAAGGTAGGGAGGACCAATGGAAACACGCAATCGGGGTCAAGGGACCCGGGGGGCTATGGATGCCCAGGCGGGTAAGCAAACCGCCCAAGCCCGGGCTTCCCAGTGGGAGGTGCTGGCGGCCTCGCCCGAGTTTCGGCGGCTCATCACGGCGAAGCGAAACTTCATCATTCCGGCGGTGATCTTCTTCCTCGTCTACTACTTCGCGCTCCCGCTCGGTAACGGGCTGGCGCCCGACCTGATGAACACCAAGATCATCGGCAACATCAACCTGGCGTACCTGTTTGCCCTCTCCGAATTCGTGATGGCCTGGATCCTGGCGGCGGTCTACATCCGGCGGGCCAACCGGGTCTTCGATCCGTTGGCGGCCGCCGTCCGCAAATTGGCGGCGCGTATGGGGATTGGAGCATGACCACCACCCTTTGGATCACGGCCGTCGTCGTCGCCATCACGCTCGGTATCACTGTCTGGGCGGCGCGGCAGACGCACACGACCGTCCAGTTCTACGCCGCCGGCCGCAAGATCAAGGCCTGGCAGAACGGGCTCGCCATCGCCGGCGACTACATGAGTGCTGCCTCCTTCCTCGGAATCGCCGGGCTGATCGCCTTCAACGGCTACGACGGCTTCATGTACTCCGTCGGCTGGCTAGTCGCCTACCTGACCGTTCTGCTCCTGATCGCCGAGCCGATCCGAAACACCGGCAAGTACACCATGGCCGACGTGCTCTCCTATCGCATGTCAGCCGGCCCGGTGCGCTCCGCTGCCGCCATCTCCACGCTGGCGGTGAGCGGCTTCTACATGATCGCCCAGATGGTCGGCGCCGGCGTCGTCCTGCACCTGCTGGTACCGGGGTTCTCGTTCCAGTTGGCGGTGGTCATCGTCGGCATCCTGATGATCGGCTACGTCGTGCTCGGCGGCATGATCGCAACGACCTGGGTCCAGATCGTCAAGGCGACGTTGCTGATGGCAGGCGCCATCCTTTTGAGCATCATGGTGCTCAGCCACTTCGGTTTCAACCCGCTGCGGTTCTTCGATGCGATCGCCAAAGTCGTCGACAAGAAATCGGGACTCAACTTCACGCAACCCGGCATCCTCTACCCGCACGGGAAGCACGTCTTCCTCGGGCCCCTGACGCTCGACAAGTCGACCATCGAGAACGTCTCTCTCGGTATGGCGCTCATTTTCGGGACGGCTGGCCTGCCGCACATCCTGATGCGCTTCTACACCGTGCCGACCGCCCGTGCGGCGCGGGCTTCGGTTGGTTGGGCGATGGGCCTGATCGGCGCCTTTTACGTGATGACGACGTTCCTGGGATTCGGCGCCGCCGTGCTCGTCGGCAAGGCGAAGATCCCGAACTCCAACCTCGCGGCGCCCAAGCTGGCGGAGTTTCTCGGCGGTGGGCCGAACTCCTTTGGTGGTGAGCTGCTGCTCGGGTTCATCTCGGCGGTCGCCTTCGCCACCATCCTTGCGGTGGTCGCGGGTCTCACTCTCGCGGCCTCCAGCGCCTTTGCGCACGACTTCTGGATGAATGTCATCCGAGGCGGCAAGGAAAGCGAGCGGGAACAGGTGACGGTTGCGCGCATTGCGGCCGTCGGGGTCGGCGTCATCGCCGTGCTCGTCGCGATCAACCTGCCCACGGCCAATGCTGCCCAGTTGGTCGCCGCGGCCTTCGCGGTGGCGTCCAGTGGCAACCTGCCGGTTATCCTCTTCACGCTTTTCTGGAAGCGGTTCAATACCGTCGGCGCCGTCTTCGGTCTGATCGGCGGGACGGCCGTGTCGATCCTCCTGATCGTGATCGGACCCGGTCTCAATACGGTGCCGGCGGCGCATCCCGCATTCGCGCTATCGAACCCAGGCATTGTGAGCATCCCGCTCGGGTTCCTCTTCGCAATCGTCGGTACCTACATCGGCGAAGCCCTCGGCGGCGACCAGCGCGCGAAAGCGATGTACCCCGAGATCGCGGTACGTTCGCAGACCGGCGTCGGTGCAGAGCCGAGCTCGGTAGTCGAGGAGCGAGTCCCCGCGGCCGTCTAAGACTCGATTTCGAAATAGGGGTGGGCTTCGCGCCCGCCCCTATTTATCGACAACGGCGCAAGGTTCCAGCCGAGGAAACGCTCAGTCTGATGTGGACAGTTTGGGGACGATACAAACAGTCGGCTGGGTGCTGACAGTCGCTGGCCTGACCATCAGCGTATATACGGCGGTGACTGGCAACTGGGTTCCCTTTCCTCGGCGACTACGTCCCAAGAATATTCCCGCGACGGAACGCGGGCGCCGTCTATCCGCCTTCGGTGGGATCGCTCTGTTCGTTGCGCTTGGCATCGAGCAATCGGTTATCTCTCGGCAGGTTCCCACTCCACTGAAGGTGTCCGGCTTCCTGGCCGTCGTCGCGCTACTGATCGGCTCGATGCTGCTCCAGCTCGCGGCTTGGAGGAACAGGCACTAAGGTCGAGCTTCCTCAGGGCGGATCCAACCGTTCCGTTTGGGTGGGATTTGGGCGGTGAGAGGCTCGAACTCCCGACATTCTGCGTGTAAAGCAGACGCTCTACCAGCTGAGCTAACCGCCCGAAGCGACTAATTATGCAACGTGGGCGGCGGGCTTCCCCGACAGCGCGAAGCGCTCGGAGAAGCGGGCGACGACGGCGTCTTCCACGGCCGCCATCGGCGGCGCGGCGTCCAACTCGAGCGCCATCGAGGTCACGCCCTTGTCCGGGATTCCACAGGCCAGGATGTGCGTGAACAAGCTGAGATCGGTCGATACGTTGAGGGCAAAGCCGTGGGTGGTCACGCCCTGCGAGACCTTGACGCCGATGGCCACGATCTTGCGGTCACCGATCCAGACACCGGTAAAGCCAGCGAGCCGGCCGGCCGCGATCCCGAAGTCGCCGAGGACGTCGATCAGGCAACCCTCGAGCTTGCGCAGGTAGAGACCGACGTCCGGGGTCGGGCCAAGATCCAGGATCGGGTAGCCAACCAGTTGGCCGGGGCCGTGATAGGTGACGTCGCCGCCGCGATCGACATCGAGGCAGGTAATGCCGCGCGCGGCCAACTCGGCTTCGGTAAGAAAGACATGGTCGCGCGTGCCGCTCCGCCCAATGGTGTAGGTGTGCGGGTGCTCGAGCAGGATCAGGGTGTCTGCGACCAGGCCAGCACGCCGCGCATCGGCCATCCGTTTCTGGTGCGCCCAGGCCTCCTCATAAGGAACCAGCCCCAGCCGGCGAACGTCCACGGTCAGCCCGCGGCGGCCCGGTCCGGGACCTGGCTGGCTGCGTGATAGGAGCTACGCACGAGAGGGCCGGACTCGACGTGCCGGAAGCCGAGCTTGAGCGCCTCGACTTTCAACATGGCAAATTCGTCCGGAGGTACGTAGCGCGCGATTGGCAGATGGTTGGGGCTGGGCCGCAGGTACTGTCCAACCGTCAGAATCTCGACGTCGTGCGCCCGCAGGTCGCGGAACACCTGAATCACCTCGTCGATCTCCTCTCCCAAGCCCAGCATGATTCCCGACTTGGTGTAGACGGTCGCGTCCATCCGCTTGGCCCGCTTAAGCAGCTCGAGCGAGCGCGGATAACGGCCCTTGGGCCGCACCTGTGGATAGAGGCTGGGCACCGTTTCGATGTTGTGGTTGAGGATCTCGGGTCGCGCGCGCATCACGGTGGCGAGCGCCGCCTCGTCGCCCATGAAGTCCGGGATGAGGACCTCGATGTTGCACTTCGGGATCCGCTTGCGGATCTGCCGGATGGTCCCGGCAAAGATGGCTGCCCCGCCGTCTTGGAGCTCGTCCCGGTTGACCGAGGTGATGACAGCGTGGTGCAGGCCCATCCGCTCGACCGCCTCGGCGACGCGAATCGGCTCCCCAAGGTCGAGGGTGCCCGGCCGCCCGGTTTTGACGGCGCAGAAGCCGCAGGCCCGGGTGCAGGTATCGCCGAGGATCATGAAGGTCGCCGTGCGTGCCTGCCAGCACTCGCCGATGTTGGGGCAGCGCGCCTCCTCGCACACGGTATGGAGCTCCAGGCCGCGCATGATCCCCTTCAACTCGGAGTAGTTGTCACCGCCGGGCAGGCGCACACGCAGCCACTCCGGCCGACGGGTGTCGATCGGCACCACGGCGTTGCGCTTCGACCGGCCGTAGAACTTGATCGGAGCGACGTCAGCCATTGCTATCAGTATCCCAAAGGCCTGGGGAAATCCGGCTCTTTCAGTACAGCGGCACCTGCTCCGAGAAGCCTTCCAACCAGCGGCGGACGCCCTGCAGGAAGCGGGCGGCGGACACCCCATCAAGCACGCGGTGGTCGAAGCTGAGGCACAGGTTCATCATCGACCGGATCGCGATCGCGTCCCCCTCGACGACCACGGGCCGCTTGACGATCGCGTCCATCGCCAGGATGCCGGCCTGGGGCGGCGCGATGATCGAGTACGACAGGATGGTGCCGAAGGTGCCCGGGTTGTTGACGGTGAAGGTGGCCCCCTGGACGTCTGGGATGCCGAGCTTTCCGGCCCGTGCCCGTTTCGCCAGGTCGTCGATCGCCTTCGCCAGGCCGGATATCGACATCCGGTCCGCCTGGTGGATGACGGGCACGATCAGGCCGTCGTCGACCGAGACGGCGACGCCAACATTGATGTCCTTGTGCAACAGCACGCCCTGGTCGGTCCAACTAGCGTTCAGCACGGGCACCGCCTTCAGACTCTCGACCACCGCCATGACGATGATCGGCACGTAGGTGAGGTCGATCCCCTCCCGCTGCTTGAAGCTCTCCTTGACCTTCTGCCGGAAGCGCACCACGGTGGTCATGTCGACTTCGGCCACCGTCCAGGCGTGCGGGATCGTCTGCTTGCTCTTGAGCATATTGGCGGCAATGGCGCGTCGCATCGGGCTCAACGGCACGGTGGTCCCGGGCGTTGGCGCCGGCGCGGTCGCTGGACCGGCCGCCGCTTGCTGCCGCTCGCCGTTCGCGGCTGCCGGCTGGGTTCGCTTGGCCACGTAATCCTCGACGTCTTTCTTACTGATCCGTCCGCCGATCCCCGAGCCTTCGATCCGCGCGAGCTCAGCATCCGAGATCCGGTGCTCTTCGATCAGGGCACGCACGACCGGTGACAGCCGCGTGCGAGCCTCCAAGCCACCTCCCTGACCCTCCCCCGAAACGGGGGAGGGAACTGCCACCAGATCCGCTGGCGGAGCCGGCTGCGCCTTGGGCGCGGACGACGTCGCGGCCACCGATTCCTCGATCACGGCGATCTCGGTGCCGACCGTGACCGTCGCTCCTTCTTGGACTTTGATCTCCTTGAGCACGCCCGTCAGCGGCGCCGGGACCTCGGCGTTGACCTTGTCGGTAATGATCTCGACCAGTCCTTCGTATTTCTTGACCTGGTCGCCGGGCTTCTTCAGCCACTTCGAGATGGTGCCCTCGGTGATCGACTCACCGAGCTGCGGCATCTTGACGGAGGTCGCCATCTGACGCGGGCCTAGACGGCCGCCAGCTCCTTCGCCTTGACGAGGATCTTCTCGGGATTCGGCATGAAGGCCTCCTCCAGGATGTGATTGAACGGCATGGCAGGCACGTCCGGGCCGGTGACGCGCATCACCGGTGCGTCGAGCGCGTCAAACGCATTTTCCATGATGATCGCCATCACCTCGGCGGCGACCCCGGCGAAGGGCGTGTCTTCGTGCACCACCAACACCTTGCCCGTCTTGCGCGCCGTAGCGATGATCGCATCCCGATCGATGGGCTTGATAGTGCGCAGGTCGAGCACTTCCGCCGAGATGCCGTCCCCCGCGAGTTTCTCGGCCACCTCGAGGCAGTACGTCAGCATCAGCCCGTAGGCAATCAGGCTCAGGTCTGTCCCCTCGCGCTTCACGTCGGCTTTGCCGATGGGAACGACGTGGTCCCCGCTTGGGACCTCGCCTTTGACCAGCCGGTAGGTCCGCTTGTGCTCGAGGTAAAGGACGGGATCCGGGTCCCGGATCGCGGCCTTGAGCAGACCCTTGGCATCGGCCGGGGTCCCGGGGGCAACCACCTTGAGGCCCGGGATGTGGGCAAACGTCGCTTCGATGCTCTGCGAGTGGTATAGAGCGCCATGCACGCCGCCGCCCCACGGCGCGCGGATCACCATCGGCAGATTGAAGTCGCCCGCCGTTCGGTAGGAGAACTTGGCCGCTTCTTCGATGATCTGGTTCATCGCCGGCGCGATGAAGTCGGCGAACTGGATCTCGGCGATGGGCCGCATGCCGTTGACTGCCGCGCCAATCGCGACGCCGACGATGCAGGACTCGGCGAGCGGCGAGTCGATCACCCGCAGCTCGCCGTATTTCTTAAACAGGCCGTCGGTGGCCAGAAAGACGCCGCCGCGATTGCCGACGTCTTCACCGATCAGGAAGACGCTCGGGTCACGCGCCATCTCCTCGTCCATGCCCTCGCGGATCGCCTCGATCACGGTCTTGACGGCCATCAGGGCGTCAGCTCCTGCTTGTAGACAAAGGTGGTGAGGTCGTCGGCCGTTGGGTCGGGCGCCTGCTCGGCGTATTCGGTGGCCTCGTCGACCTGCTGGCTGACCCGCTCGGTGATCTCCTCCTCGACGGCATCGCGGAGGATGCCGGCGTCGCGAAGGTAGGTGGCGTAGCGATGGATCGGATCCTTCTGCCGCCAGATCGCAACCTCTTCCGCCGGCCGGTACCGCTTGTCGTCATCGTCGCTGGAGTGAGCGGTGAAGCGGTAGGTCTTGACCTCGATCAGGGTCGGCCCCTCGCCGCGGCGGGCGCGCTCGACCGCCTGCCGCGCGGCTTCGTAGCAGGCGAGGACGTCGTTGCCGTCGACCACAACCCCGGGGAAGCCATATCCCGCCGCGCGGTCCGCAACGTTCTCGATGGCCATCTGGTGGGACTGCGGCACCGAGATGGCGTAGCCGTTGTTCTCGCAGACAAAGACCACGGCCAGCTTATGGATACCGGCGAAGTTCATCGCCTCGTGGGTGTCGCCCTGGCTGGCGCTCCCCTCGCCAAAGTAGACGGCCGTGACCGCATCCTCCTTCCGTTGCTTGGAGGCGAGCGCCACGCCGGCGGCGTGCAGCAACTGGGTGGCCACCGGACTGCCGCCGGTCACGATGTGGAGCCGGCGGCTGCCGAAGTGTCCGGGCATCTGCCGGCCGGCGCTGTTCGGATCCTCACGCCGGGCAAAGA
>DASZZN010000026.1 GCA_035544955.1 Candidatus Dormiibacterota bacterium | reverse complement strand
CGGCCAACCCCGCCGGAGAGCGCGATGCCACCGCCGCTCTTACACCACGCCTTGGGGCACGATCCTGGGGGGTCGTGTCCCGCCGAGTGGTGTAGGAGCTGTGGGTAAGTAGCCCGCTGCAGCGACCGCCAAGAGTCAGGCGGCGGCGGGCTACTTATCCACGGCGGTGGCCACCGCGGTGGTCTTCGGTAGGGTTGGGTTGCGACACACAACTCTGACCTGGAGACCACCACGATGACCGATGACAAGATCGCGCTTCGCGAGCTGCTGGAAAAGGGCTCTGACGCGACGTTCCTACGCGAGATGATCGGCTTTGCGGCGACGCGGCTGATGGAGCTGGAGAGCGAGAGCCTGTGCGGCGCCGGGCACGGCGAGCGCAGCGATGCGCGGCGCAACCACCGCAACGGCTATCGCGAGCGCGACTGGGAGACCCGCGCCGGCAGCGTGGAGCTGCGCATCCCGAAGCTACGCCGCGGCAGCTACTTTCCGGGCTTCCTGGAGCCGCGCCGTACCGCCGAGAAGGCGCTCACGGCGGTTATCCAGGAGGCCTACATCCAGGGCATCTCGACCCGCTCGGTGGATGACCTGGTGAAGGCGATGGGCATGGAGGGCGTCAGCAAGAGCCAGGTCTCGCGGCTGTGCGGCGAGATCGACGAGCGCGTCAAAGCCTTCCTATCCCGGCCGATCGAGGGGGAGTGGCCGTATCTCTGGCTCGATGCGACCTACGTCAAGGCGCGCCGCGACCACCACATCGTCTCGGTCGCGGTGATCGTCGCGGTGGCGGTGAACACCGATGGCCGTCGCGAGGTGCTCGGCATCACCGTCGGCGACAGCGAGGCTGAGCCGTTCTGGACCGGGTTCCTGCGCAGCCTGCGCCAACGCGGGTTGCGCGGCGTCAAGCTCGTCGTCTCCGACGCACATGACGGGCTCAAGGCGGCGATCGCCAAGATCCTCAATGCGACCTGGCAACGCTGCCGCTTCCACTTCATGCGCAACGCCATGGTGCACGCCGGCAAGACGCAGCGCCGCCTCGTCGCCGCTTGGATCGGCACGGCATTCGCCGAGACCGATCCCGACGCGGCGCGAGCCCAGTGGCGCAAGGTCGCTGACCAGGCACGGCCACGGGTGCCCAAGCTGGCGATCCTAATGGACGATGCCGAGGCCGACGTGCTCGCCTACATGCGCTTCCCGGTGCCGCACCGCGCCAAGCTCTGCAGCACCAACCCACTGGAGCGGCTCAACAAGGAGATCAAGCGCCGCAGCGATGTCGTCGGCATCTTCCCCAACGAAGCCGCCGTCATACGCCTCGTCGGTGCAGTGCTGCTCGAGCAGAACGACGAATGGGCAACCGCCCGACGCTACATGAGCCTGGAGACCCTCGGCGCCGTGAGCGATACTGCTCCCGTCAGCTTGCCAGCCCTGGCATCCTGAAAAGGCGGCCCAGCCCGCCGAGGAGCACTGCTCCTACACCACGCCACGGGGCACGATCCCGCACGGCAGCCGATGCCGCCCGTGAACCGACAGCGACTCAGCAGTTTGGATTCTTGGTGTCTGCCCCTACC
>DASZZN010000025.1 GCA_035544955.1 Candidatus Dormiibacterota bacterium | reverse complement strand
CTGGTCGGCGCCTACGGGTCGATGGTGGCACTCACGCTGGGCAATCCCGCGACGATCCTGTCCTTCATTGCCGTGTTTGCCGGTTTTGGATTACGTGTCGGTGCGGGCTGGCAGCCGGCCGTGGCACTGGTCGCCGGCGTCATGCTCGGATCCGCGCTGTGGTGGCTCGGGTTGACCGCCGCCGTGTCGGTCATTCGCCGGCGATTGACGCCAGGCATCACGCGCGGCATCGGCATCGTCGCCGGTCTGGCCTTGATTGGCTTCGGAACCGTGGCCGCGGCTAGATCTTTAGTTCGACCGGGATGATGGGCTGCTTGAGCAGTTCGGTGCCGCGCAGCACCTGCGCCTCCGCGGGGATGCCGACCGGCCAGTCGGTCAGGAAATGCTGGAGGTCCTCGACGTTCTTGATGGTGTGATTCGCCAGGCTCACCAGGACGTCTTCTTTCTTCAGACCCGCGCGCTGCGCCGGCCCATTCGCGTCGAGGTGGGCCACCCGGACGCCGCTGTCCTGATCGAGCTGGTAGTACCGGTTGACGCGGCGGTGGATCGGCCAGGTCTCACCGGTGACGCCGAGGTAAGAACGGACCACGTGGCCATCGCGAATCAGCACCGAGACGACCCGCTGCGCCGTGTTGCTCGGCACGGCAAAGCAGATGCCCTGCGCCATGGCGATGATCGCCGTGTTGATGCCGACCACCTGGCCGCGGGTATCAACCAGCGGTCCGCCCGAGTTGCCGGGGTTCAGCGCGGCATCCGTCTGGATGATGTTCTCGATGGTGCGGCCGCTCTGCGCCCGCATAGTGCGGCCGACGGCGCTGACGACACCGGTCGTCACCGTGGATTGATACCCGAAGGGGTGCCCGATGGCGACCACCAGCTGTCCGACCTTGAGCTGGCCGGAGTCGCCCAAACGTGCGTGGGGGAGACCGGCGCCCGACGCCCGCAGGACGGCGAGGTCGGTATGGGGATCTTTGCCGACGAGTTCCGCCTTCAAAGAGGACCCGTCACGCAGGGTGAGCTCGTAGGCTTTCACGGCACTCACGACATGGCTGTTGGTGAGGGCGTAGCCGTCGGGCGTGATCAACATCCCGGTGCCGACGCCGCTGACGCCGACCACGGCTGGGCCGACCGACTCGACGACCGAGATGACGGCCTTGGAGTAGCTGTCCAGAAGATCAACATCGGAGACCATTTCGTCGGTCGTACCCAACCCCGGCAGCGTTAAACAAGCGCTTATCATGGGCTGCGATGGAACCGCCGGATTTCATGAAGCGAATCATTGATTTCGACCGGTTCCTGGAGGGCGAGAACCGGGACAATTTCGACGCCGATGACGTCCGGCATTGGCGTGCCGTCTACACCGACCTGGTCGGGTTCAAGGAGGGTCTGCTCGGGGAGACACGCGAGCACATCCAGCAGGTTCCCGAGACAAAGAAGGAGTTGGCCGGGGTCGACATCCCGTTCCTCGAGGCGGAAATGAAGCGGCTCCGGCGCGGCCTGGAGTTCTGGCAGTCGCGCTAAGCGGCTCATTGGCTGGGTCCGAATGGCCCAATCCGGCGCCAGGCCGCGCCGCCGCAACGATCTTCGCAACGTAGCCGCCAGATCATCGAATCGGCGCCATGCGGCTTCCCATTCGTTACAAGATCATCCTGCCGTTCGCGGTGCTGCTGGTCTTCGTCGGTGTGATCGGCAGCGGCGTCGCGACGGCACGCTTGACCGATGCCGCGGCCGCGAAATTCGACGCCGACCTGCTGCACAGCAGCCTGCTGGCGAACCAATCCGTGGCGCAGGTGGAAGCTGCGCGCCTCGCGGACCTGCGTCTCGCCACCGACACCGTTGGCGTGGCGGAGTCGTTGGCCGCGAACGATATCGATGGCCTGACGCGGTTGCTGACGCCGATCGCGGGCAACGTCACCACCGCCAGCATCCAGCTCCGGGTGCTCGACGCCAATGGCAGGGAGGTTCTTCGCATCCAGGGTTCGCGGGGCAGTTCCGGACCGGTCGCGGTCACGAACCCTTCGGAGTTCGCCATGGAGCCCGCGGTCGTCAAGGTCCTGGCGGGCGAGCCCGACCCGGCAGCTGGCGACCGGCGGCTTTTTCTTTCCAGTCAGCCGTCCCCACCGATGCTCTACTGGACGGGAGCCGTGCGCACGTCCGGCCAGCGAATCGTTGGCGCGGTCCTGGTCGGCCAGTCGCTCGCCGAGATCGCCAGGGGAATCGACGGGTCGGCTTTCTACGACCGTTCTGGCACGTTGCTGGCGAGTGCGCTGGCGAGCCCGCCGATTGCCAGCGACGCGGTGCGGCGTCAGGTGACGGCGCAGGCGACGGTTCGGCCGACGATAGATGAGAGCCACCCGGGTCACGCCTACTGGGCGCTGTTCAGCACCTGGACGATGCGCGGCAGCCAGTTCGGATACCTGGCCGTGCAGGCCAACGCTGATTCGCTGTTGAGCGTCGTGAATCAGGTCCGCCTCATCCTGACGCTGGTCTTTACCGCGGCCGCCTTGCTGACGCTCCTGGTCGGCACGGCAACCGCGTCGCGACTGACCCGTCCCATCGAAGGGCTCGTGCGCTCGATGCGGGTGGTATCGGCGGGAAATCTCCAGCATCGGGCCAGCGTCACCTCCAAGGACGAGATCGGTTATCTCGCGCAGGCCTTCAACGAAATGACCGCCAGCCTCGAAGAAAAGACGATCGCGCTCGAGGAAACGGCCTTTGCGAGCATGGAGGCCCTGGCCCGGGCGATCGACGCGCGCGACCCCTCGACCTTCGGGCACTCCGCTCGCGTCGCCGCCGTGAGCATCGAAATCGCCGATGAGATGCAGCTACCGGTGAAGGAGCGCGAGTCGCTGCGCCGGGCGGCGCTGCTGCACGACATCGGCAAGATCGGCGTCCAGGACCGCGTGCTTCGCAAGCCCGGTCCGCTCAACGACGCCGAGATGGACGAAATGCGCGAGCATTCGCGGATCGGCCACGACATGCTCCAAGGGCTGCGCTTCCTGCGGCCGAGCTTGCCAGGCATTCTCCATCACCATGAGCGCTGGGACGGCGGCGGCTATCCGTCCGGGATTAGCGGAACCGAGATCCCGCTGCTCGTCCGGATCATCGCGGTGGCGGACGTCTTCGACGCCCTTACCTCCGATCGACCGTACCGGCAGGGGTTGAGCTTCGAGGCCGCGACCGCCGCGATCCGTCGCGACGCCGGGATGAAATTCGACCCCGACGTCGTCTCCGCGTTCATGGCGCGGCGCCCCGTCATCGAGGCGTTGCTTCGCAAGATGGGGAAGACCGTCTTGAGCGCGCAGCAGCCCGAGGCCGCATGAGGTCGCGCCTCGTTCGCATCGTGGGGGCCGTGGCCTTGCTCCCGCTCTTCGGGTTGGTGTTCTGGGTAGCGGCGACCGTGGCGTCGAGCATTCCCGGACTCGCCGCCCTCGCCGTCAACGTCCATGGGCTCGGCCTGGTCAGCTATGCGGCGGAGTCGCTGGAGCGGCCCGCGCCGCTGTCACTGCAGGTGCTCGACGACGCCGCTGGGGACGCGAGCGGCGCCGTCGCATCGCACGCAACCACGCCGGCTACCAGTGCGGCACCGACCGGTGCCCCGACGGCGTTACCAGTAGCGACGCCGATCCTCCCGCTCCCGACGCCGACCGCGGTGCCGCTGCCGACGCCCCCGCCGCTTCCGGTGCCAACGCCGACGCCGAAACCCGCGCCCACCCCAACGCCGACGCCGAGGCCGACGCCCACGGCCAGCCCGCTACCGCTGCCGCTTCCGCTGCCGGTTCCGATCCTGCCCTCGCTCCTGCCCGGCTTGCTGCAATGAAAGCCGCACGGCGCCGCCTCACCCGCCGCCTCGGCCTGCTCGCCCTGCTTCCGCTCCTCGGTCTTGTGTTCTGGACCGCGGCGACCATCGCCTCGAGCCTCCCCGGGCTGATGGTCGTCGCCGTCAACGTGCATGGGATCGGCGTCGCCAGTTACGCGGGCGATTCGCTCGAGCGCCCGGGCCCACTTTCGATCCAGGTCCTGCAGGACGTCCAGGGCGACGCGACTGCCAGCCGGACGCCCGCACCGACGGCGTCCTCGGCCCCGAACCCCGTGGCTCCCTCGCACGCGCCAGCGCCGACGCCGCTGCCAGTTCCCACTCAGCCCATCCCCACGCTAACAGCCACACCGACCTCCGCACCGGCCACGATCGGCGGACAGGTTCTGGATAGCCAGACGCTCCGGCCGATCGTCGCGGCGACGGTAGCCGTCAGTCCGGGCGGGAATTCAGCGCTGACCGACGCGAATGGGAACTTCACCATCGGCGTCAACGCCGGGAGCTACACGGTCACGGCCAGCGCCCTCAGCTACAACAAGGCGAGTCAGTCCGTGACGGTCGCGTTTGGCCAGAAAGCGACGGTCGGCTTCCGGCTGGTCAGCGTCGCGGCTTACGGCAGCCTCGTCGGGACGGTGACGAACAGCCTGAGCCGGGACCCAATCGCGGGCGCCACCGTCACGCTTTCCTCTCTTGGAATGATCCGCGTCACCGACACAAACGGCGACTTCTCATACGGGCTTGTCCTCAATGGAACCTATACGCTGACCGTCTCGGCGACCGGCTACGTAACGCAGCGTCGCCTCGTCACGATCAAGCCGGGTCAGACGACCACCGTTCAGATCGCTCTGGCCCACACCTAGCCCGCCCTCGCAGCGGGATGGAACGCGACCTCTTAACGGCCGACGACGTGCATCCGCCAGCCGCCGAGGTCGTCCGAATCGGGGTGATGGTGCATGTCGTCTCCCGCCGTGGCGCGGAGCAGCTCCTCGATGGCGCGCTGGCTCTTGATAAAAGCGGTGACGACTTCGGGATCGAAGTGCGTGGCGGAGCCTTTGAGGATTTCCGTCTTCGCGTAGTCGAAGGTGCGCGCCGCCCGATAGGGGCGGTCGGATGTCATGGCGTCGACCGCGTCGGCGACCGCCAGGATGCGGGCACCGAGCGGAATCTCATCCGCGCGTAGCTCATCGGGGTAGCCATTGCCGTCCCAACGCTCGTGATGGTGGCGGATCAGGGGGAGCACCGGGTCGAGGAAATCGATGCCCTTCAGCATGTCGACCCCGATCACGGGGTGCTTCTGCATTCGCATCGCTTCGTCGGGCTCGAGGCGGGCCTGCTTGCGGAGGATGGCATCCTCGATGCCGATCTTGCCGATGTCGTGCAGCACGCAGGCGCGGCGCAGCGCGCCGACCTCCGCCTCGGTACAGCCGAGTTCCTTCGCCATGATGGTGGCGTACTCCTCGACGCGTCGCGTGTGCCCATGCGTGTAGGGATCGCGGGCTTCGACCGCCGCCGCCAGCGCCTCGATCGTCATCAGGTACGTGTCCTGGAGTTGCGTCATCGTCGTTCTCAACGAGGCGCTCTTCTCTTTCAGGCTGCGCGTCATCTGGTTGAAGGAATCGGTGAGCTCGCCGATCTCGTCATGGGTCGTCACCGGCGCCTGGTGGTCCAGGTCGCCGGCGCTGACCAGCCGGGTCGCCTCTACCAGCCGGTGCACCGGGCGAGTGATGCGACGCGCCAGCCAGATACCGATGCCGAGCGTCAACAACACGCCGGCAAGGAAGAGCGTGACGAGAATGATCCGCAGCTGGTTCGAGTCGGCCAGCAAGCCCGCAGTGGAGGCGGTCGTCCCGACGTAGCCCAGGTTCGTCGTCCGTAGGGTCCACGGCGAGACGATCTCCGTGCCGGGGCCGCCAGCCATCCGGGAGAGCTCGACGACGCTGCTGGGACTGACACGAGCGCGCGTACTCGCGTCGAGGGCGAGCGTCGACCACTGACTCAGCGGGATGCTGAGGGACGTGCTCAGGATCTGGCCGTTGACGTCGTAGAAGGTGATGTCGTCATGGGGTAGCGACGCCTTTATCGCGCTGGCCCGATCGTCGAGATAGTCGCCAACGAGGATGGCGCCGATCAGATTGTTGGCCGCGTTGCGAACCGGCTGGCCGGTGTAGATGGCAGGCTTTGGCGCGGACGCCACCAGGTCAACCGTGGTCGCGCCGCCGCTCAGCATGTAGGAGAGGCCGGGCCAGCCGCTCAGGTCGTGGCTCTGGCTCACGGTGTCGGCGAGCGCGCCGTGGCCGACGACTCCAACGATCTCCCGTCCTGAGGTGTCGACCGCCTCGACGATGACGTTGGGGTGGATGGTGAGCGCTCGTTCCAGCCAGGCCTGCAGTGCTGGGGTTTTGTCCCAGTTCTGGCTGAGGCCAGACCCGCCGGCAAGGAGGCGAAGGATCGCTCGCCGGTCCGTATCGGCGGTGGTCACCATCGAGCTCGCCACGATGCCGTCGTGGACGAGCTGGGCATCGAACGCACCCTGGCTTCGGCTGCTCAGTTCGCCGGTGGCGGTCAGGGTGCCGACGGCGCCTATCGCCAGCGTGAGGGCGGCGAAGGGGAGCACGATCTTCAATGCCAGCCGATGGCTGAAGCGGGGCATGATGACGCGGCATGTAACGTTCGAGAGGTCGGGGAGCTTGTGCCGGCCTAGGCGCCCGGTTCGCCGAAGAAGGCCTTTGGGCTCGGGTCGAGGCGGACCTCGTACTCGGGAAAGTCCTGGGCGAGGCGGCGTCCATCGGCCGGGAAGATGTAGTCGAGCTTGACGTAGTGGCCCAGTTCCTGCGCCTGGCTGAGGAACGCGGTCGCCAGCAACATGCTGCTGAAGGCGGCCGTTCGCCTGGCGCCAGCGGGGCCGGTCTGGCTGAGCAATGGCATCCGCTCGGGATCGCGTCCGCCCTCGGATTCGACCACGATCACGAAGACACGCTCAGGTGGCGGTTGCGTCAAGGACTACCGAGCTTCGAGGTGAAGATCGATGATCGGGGCGGCATCCTGCCTGCCCAGGACGATCAGGTACGCGCCCTCAGCCGGCCCGATGGTCAGCGTCGACGAATGGTTGATAAAGTTCTGGTTTCCTCCAAGACGCCCCTGCGTGTAACCGGGCAGGACCTCCGGTGCCTTGTTTTTCGTGCCAAGCGAGCCGGCGATCGTCAGGTTGCTCGAGGTGAACGGAATGCGCACCGACGCACCCAGGCCGATCGCCGCATTGAAAAGACTTAAGACCAGCCCCGCCGTCAGGACCACCACGACGCTGGTGCAGCCACAGCCCCAGGTGCCACCCCGCCACGGACGGCTCCGCCCCTTCTCGCTCATGTGACCCCTCCTTCTGTGAGCATAACTGGTCGAAATCGCTGACGCGTCAGCTGCGCGTGAGGCGGTAGTTGAGGTGAACAACGCCGGAGCCGAAGCGCCGTTCGTCCAGCAGTTCGAGCTTCACACGGACATCGCGCGGGTAAGTAGGCTTGCCGCCTCCCACCACGATCGGAACGAGGAACACGTGGAGCTCGTCGACCAGCCCGGCCCTGATCGCCTGGGCGGCGAGGTCGGGACCGCCTACCGAGATATCACGTCGGGCTCGGGACTTCATCTGCTGAATGGCCTCGGGGTTGAAGTCTCGCTCGATCCGCGTTCTGGCGCTCGATGCTGTCGCCAGCGTCTTCGAGTACACGATCTTGTCGGCCGCCCGCCAGATCTCCGCGTAGTCCTTCGCGACGGGCAGGGAATCGGCGCCGCTGGGCGTGGTTTCCCAGTACCGCATCACCTCGTACATCCGGCGTCCGTAGAGGTGGGTGCCGACCCGCCGCTCGAGGTCGTTGACGAAGGCGTGCACTTCCTCGTCGGGCGCCGCCCAGTCGAAGTTGTCGTGCTCGTCCGCGGTGTAGCCGTCGAGCGAGGTGATCGCCGAGTAGATCAACTTGGCCATGATGAGCGTCTCTAACGAATAACGCGATAGTCGATGAGCAGATATCCAGTCGGTGAGATCTCGCTTCGGATCAATTCGAGCTGAATCGATGGCAAGCCGTCGAGGAGTCGTCGTCCGCGGCCGGCGATCATCGGCCCTATCACGAGGCTGAGTTCGTCGACAACGTCGGCGGCGAGCAGCGCCTGCGCGACCGAGATACTTCCGTGGACGCCGATGTCGCCGCCGGGCTGCCGCTTGAGATCCCGAACGAATTCGACCAGCCCGCCGTCGATCACCGTCGCGTTGGCCCAATCTTGGTCAAGGGGCGTCGATGTCGCGACATACTTCGTGACCCCGTTGATGAATGTCGCGAATGGCTCGATCTGGCTGCTCGGCCAGAACTGCGCCCACTCGGTGTAGCTACGGCGGCCGAGAATGACCGCGTCCTGTGTCGCGATCATAGCGGGGAGTTTGGCGTCCACCGCGTCGTCCCAGCCGAAGAAACTATCCGGGGCCTCGGCAACCCCGTCGAGGGACAACAACATACCTACGACGATCTTTCGCACGCCCTACACCTCCGATTGGTCTCGATGCTAGTAGTTGACTGATCAAGCCGCCGAAACTCATCGCTGCGGCGTGCAGGAGACCCCCTGAACCGTTATTTCCCAGGCTCTAAGGCATTTCTGCCGACCGCTCGGGTATCTGGTCAGTCGCAGCCCGCTTGGGGGAGCGCCGTGAACTGCAGCACGGCACCCGCGTAGCTGCGAAACACGCCGCGGTCCGCGTCGACGATTGTGAAGGTGCCGCCGACGTTGGTCGAGCGATCCTGTCCGTTGCCGTACGGTGGGCCAGTGACCCCCGGCAGCGTTTCCAGCGTGTGCCAGCGTCGCCCTGCGAAGTGCACGTCGCCGATTTGGTTTCCGCCGCTCATCACGCCTACGGCAAACGGGTACGGCGTGTTAAGCGTGCCCGGTACCTGGTCGACAAAGAGAACGCGATTGCCAGCGTGATCGACGAATGCGGCGACGTGTGGCGAGAGTAGCGTCATCGTCCCCGGAACCTCTGGCCGTCCCGGATCCATGACTGGCACGCGGGCCGGCTAGAGCTCGGCCAGGTAAAAGGTCCGCCCGGCGAAGAACGTCGTGAGGATGCCGCAGTGCGTGAACAGATTGAACGGCTGGGGCTGTGAGACGAACGGCTGGGGCCGTGAGATCGGCGCGGTCGCTGCGGCGGAGGGTTTGGCCGCCGTGGTGGCCGCTTCACTGCAACCGGCAATCAGCGCTGCCGCGACCGTTACGGCAAGCCCGGCCCTCACGATCTACTAGACGCCGCAATCAGCGAAAGGTTCCCTCCGGACCAAATGTATCTCTCGCAGTGATCAGGGAGCGGTCGGGCCAAATGTGTGCAGCTCGGTGGCTTTAGGGCGTCAGTCGCGTGTGCGCAGGGCGCTCCATCCGAGGACCCCGGTGACCCCTTCCAGCCGGTCTTTGATCGTCAGGCCATGCTTGTCGATCACATACTCGTACACGCCCTTGTCGTGGTTACTGGTTCGCATCTTGATGATGTTGAGCGCCCGACGAAGTTCGGAACCGATTTCGAGATAGCGGAGCAGGATCACGTTGTGGAAGAGGAACGACAATCCGCCGATCGGCTCCGTCATGGGACCAAGGGTGGTCGTTTCGCTGGTGATCACGACTGAGGCGCCGGCGGCGCGGATCCATCCCACCAGGCTGCGGGAATAGGCGGGGAAGCGGTCGGCCTCGCGAGCCGCAAACACCAACTCGGCCAGGCTGTCGATCACGACCCGGCGTAGCGAGCCCTTGGCCAGCTCCCGACGCACGGCCGCCGCGATGGTATCGAGGTCCAGCTCTCCGATGGGGACGTAGTGGATCGCCAGCTGCCCCGATTGCCAGGCGTTCGCCATGTCCCAACCGAAGCTGGCGGCCTTCTTGACGAGCTGGTCACCGGTTTCCTGGAAAGAGACAAGGAGGCAGCGCTCTCCCGCTTCCAGGCCCTCGGCGATGAAGCGCAGCCCGAGGATGGTCTTTCCCGCGCCAGACGGCCCCAGCACCACGGTGGCCTGCCCGACACTCATCCCGCCTCCCATCAACTCATCGAGTCGGGGAACGCCGCTGGCGACTCGCCCATCGGCGTCCACGGTGCCGTTTGGCGCTAGCGTCTCCAATCGGGGAAACACCTCGAAGCCCTTCTGCCGAATGCGAAACGAATGTTTGCCGACCAGGTGATCGCCACCGCGAAGCTTCACCACGCGCAGCCAGCGGCGGTCCACCGGCTCATGCGGCTCGTAGGCGAGCTGGACGATGCCGTCCGCCAGGGAGAACTCGACGCCACCCTCGATTTCCCGCGGTGTGTATTCACCCACCAGCAGCAGGACAGCGTCGGTGTGCGCGACGCGGCTCGCCAGGCTATAGAGCGCGGTCCGGAGCTCCTGCTCGCTGACGAAGTCGCGCAGTGCCTTGGCACTGTCGATCACCACGACGGCCGGCCGGGTCTCAAAGCACTTCCGCACCACCTCGGACACGACCGGCTCGAGCCCCTCCTGGCCCGCTTCCTGCACGAGCTCGCCCAGGTGGATGAAGTCCACGCTGCGGCCGAGCGCCGCCGGCGTGAAGAACTCGAACGGCTCCAGGTGCCGGACGAGCTTGGAGTGGGGCTCGGAGAGCGTGGTGTAGTAGAGGGCCTTGTGCTCGGGCGTGGCATTGGCGAAGCAGATCTGCTGCGCCAGGATGGTCTTCCCCGTACCCGGAGCCCCCGCGAGGATGACAAGCGAGCCCGGCTCGAACCCGCCGCCGAGAATCAGATCGAGGTCTGGAATCCCGGTTCGCACCCGTCCCATGTCAGCCTCCATCTTCCCGGATAAGGATGGCGGCGGCGTGCAAGAGCTCCCGCCGCGTGAAGGGTTTGCCTAAACGGGCATTGGCCGCGGTGGCCAGGCCGGAATTGCCGCTGACGACCAGGATCGGGAGCGACGCGGTCTTCGGATCGGACCGCAGGCGCTCGATGAGCTCGAGTCCGCCCATCGTCGGCATCATGACGTCCGTGATCACCAGTGCCGGCCGCCTGGCCTTGACGGACTTCAAGCCAGCCGCGCCATGGCGCGCCTCGGTGACCTGGTAGCCGGCGCCCTCCAAGATCAGCCGCATCATGAAACGGATATCCGGTTCGTCATCGACGATCAGAATCCTTGCCATCCGGGTTAGGGACCGGGTGTTCGCGTGGAGCCATCGGTTCTCGGCGGGGCTGAGCAGCGACCGCCCTTTGAGAGCGGGGCTGTGTGAGGTCGCGTCTGGGCCGACCCTACGAGGTACTGAAGGAGATTTGCTCCCTTGACCAGGCGGCTTTGATCTTCCCCGACGCTACCTACAACGGATCGCTGAAGACGTTACGTACGGGAGCCACTAGAATCGACGGCCGGTGGGCATCCTCTCGGTCGAGCACCTGATTCCACTCGCGCTCCTGGTCGCGGCGGCGGTGGTGCTGTGCGTCGCGGCCAGGCGCACTCCGGGGCCATGGATCAAGGCGGTTGGCGCGATCATCGCGCTCGTTCTGGTCATCGCCGAACTGAGCTGGCAGCCCTACGTCCTGGCGAATCACACGTGGTCCGTGGGTGCCAGCCTCCCGGTCCAGCTGTGCGACGTCGGTGGGTTCCTCGCTGCCGCGGCGCTCCTGTGGCGGCAGCTCTTGTTGGTTGAAGTCGCCTACTTCTGGGGATTGGGCGGCACGCTCCAGGCGGTGCTGACTCCAGACCTCGGGGACCAGCATTTTCCGAGCTTTCCCTACCTCCAGTTCTACGTGACCCACGACCTGGTCATCCTGGCTGCCCTCTTCCTGGTCATCGGGCTCGCCCTGTACCCGCGGCCCGGTGCGGTCCGACGGATTTTCCTGTTGACGCTCGCCTTCGCGGTCGTGGTGGGACTGCTCGATCTTGTGACGGGCGGCAACTACATGTACCTGCGGCAGGTGCCGGCGAGCGGCAGCCTCCTCAACTTGATGGGACCGTGGCCCTGGTACATCGCGGCCGGCGCGGCGCTGACGCTGGTCGTGCTGGCCATTCTGAACGCGCCGTTCCGTCTGTCTAGACTAGGTGGGCATGACGCCGGCTGAAGCACGCGACGCGTTCACGCGCCTGCTGCAGACGCCGGACACCGAACTTGACCTCGCTGAAGCGGCCCTCTTGATCGCCGCCGAGGAGTACGCGGATCTGCGTCCGGCGGTGTACCTCAATCAAATCGCCCGCATGGCGAGCGAGCTGAAGCAGCGGATCCGGGCTGAGGTCGAACCGCGCCGGGTGGTCGAGGTCGCAAACGCCTATCTGTTCGAGGAGATGCACTTCAAGGGAAATCGCCAGGAGTACTACGACCCGCGCAACAGCTTTCTCAACGAAGTGCTGGAGCGCCGGGTCGGGATCCCGATCACGCTGGCGGTGCTCTATGTCGCGGTAGGGGAGAGGGCCGGCTTGCCGGTACGAGGGGTTGGCATGCCAGGCCACTTCCTGGTGAAGTACGCCCCGGCCAGTAGTGGCGAGATCTTCATCGACGCCTTCAACGGACGCACGCTAACCCGCGAGGAATGCGCGAAGATGCTGAACGAGATGTACGGCGGTGAAGTCGAGATGCGGCCGGCCTTGCTCGAGCCTTCGACGAAGCGGCAGATCCTGTCACGGATCCTCAACAACCTGAAGAGCCTGTACCTGTCGCGTGGGGACCTGCCGCGGGCGCTCAGCGCCAGCGACCGGATCATGCTGGCCGATCCGCATCTCACCTCGGAATGGCGGGATCGCGGCATGATCCATTTCCAGATGCATCACGACAAAGAGGCCCTGACGGATTTCACCCGCTACCTCGCGGTGCGGCCGGAGCCGGAGGATGCGCCGCGAGTCAAACAGCTGAGAGGTCAGCTGATCAGCCGGGTCAATTAGTGTCGCGCATCGGACTCGTGATTCGAGAGGGGTTGGTCTTCGGCGTCATCGCTGGGGTCTTTGTGCTGCTAGTGCGCCTGGTGTCTGTCTACGCGACCCATGACTTGACGCCAACGATGTTCTCGAACTTCGTCACCTCCGCACTTGGCTTTCTGATCATCGGCGGTGCCGGTCGCAAACTGGCGGCAGTGACCAAGAGCACCAACCCCGCCTTGCAGATGGGTGCGATCGCCGGCGGGATCAGCGAGTTGTTCCATACCGTCGTCGCGGCCCTCCTCCTTACCTATCTGCCGGTGGGCCAGGCGGCATTCGACCGTCTCAGCCCGGCCGCGAAACGCGAGGCCACGGACACGGGCACCCAATTATTCAACCTGGGCCTCGACCTGGCAGTGGTGATTGTGTTCGGGGCGATGATCGCCTGGCTCGGCGCCTGGTCGTTGCTGACGTTCCGGCCGCCACGCGAACCCCAAGGTTAGCCGCGCCGGACGCGGGTAGAATAGACCCGATCGCGCTAGACGGGGAGCCAGCGGTGCCCTGTACCCGCAATCCGCTTTAGCGGGGTCGAACTCCCCTTTGAGGGGTGCGCTGTCCGGAGCGTGTTTCGTGCGACTGCGTTGATGGCCTGGTCCTGCGCGACCTGGTTCCGTGAACCCTGTCAGGTCCGGAAGGAAGCAGCAGTAAGCGGGGTGCCGGGGGCGCCGCAGCCCACCGGGCCTGAGTGGTCCGCGTTGCGTGCCCGGGCGGTGTTACAACGAGAAGGGGTGCGCGGTCACTAATTCCCTGCCCTGACTCTCTCCCGAGGGGCGAGATCCAGGCGGCGACCGATGAGTTTTCCGGCCTACGGGGTCTAAACAGCATGTCCACTTCATCACGCCTCATCGATAGGAGACTTGACATGCCGCTGGAGACCAAGAGTGATGGGAGATGGCTGGCGCTGTACATCCTGTGCGCCGGCTTCCTGATGATCGTCCTCGATATGACCATCGTCAACGTGGCGCTGCCGTCAATCAAGAACGACCTCGGCTTCTCGCAGGCCAGCCTTGCCTGGGTCGTCAATGCCTACCTGATCGCCTATGCCGGTGTCTTGCTGCTGGCCGGCCGGCTCGGCGATCTGCTTGGTCGCAAGCGAATCTTCCTGATCGGCCTTGTCGCGTTCACAGCCGCCTCGGTGCTCTGCGGGCTCTCGATGAGCCAGCCGATGCTGATTGCGGCGCGCTTCCTGCAGGGGATCGGTGGGGCCGTCAGCTCTGCCGTGATCCTGGGGATGGTCGTCACGATGTTCCCCGAGCCCGCGGAACGGGCTCGGGCGATCGGGGTCTTTAGTTTCGTCGCTTCCGCTGGGGCCTCGATCGGTCTGCTGGCTGGCGGCATGATCACCCAGGCCGTGAGCTGGCACTGGATCTTCTTTGTCAATCTGCCGATCGGCGTCGTGATCGCCGTGCTGGCCGCCCGGCTGCTCGAGGCCGACCGTGGGGTGGGGCTGGACCAGGGCGCCGACATCCTCGGCGCACTCCTCGTCACCGCAGGCTTGATGCTTGGCGTCTACACCATCGTGCAGTCGGCCGAGTATGGCCTGGTCTCAACGCATACCCTCGGGTTTGGTGGCGTCGCGGTGATCCTCATCCTCGCCTTCGTCGTTCGGCAGGCGAAGGTTCGCAATCCGCTCCTGCCGCTTCGACTGTTCCGGGTGCCGAACGTCTCAGCCTCCAACATCATCCAGGCCATCGGTGGCGTGGCGATGTTCGGGTTCTTCTTCATGAGCTCGCTCGACATGCAGCGCGTGCTCGGTTACGGCCCGCTGACGATTGGGCTTGCGTTCCTGCCGGTCTCCGTCGGGATGGGTGCGCTGTCGATCGGCGTCACCGCCAGGCTGATCATGCGGTTCGGCGCCCGCAACGTGTTGCTGGTTGGCTTCGGATTGATCAGCGTGGCTCTGCTGCTTGCCGCGCGCGGACCCGTCGCTGGCGAGTACCTGCGAGATTGGTTCCCGGTCTTGGCACTGCTCGGCATCGGCGGTGGCCTGGCGTTCCCGTCGCTGGCCGTGGTGGCGATGGCCGGGGCCTCGCCAAGCGATGCAGGACTCGCCTCGGGCCTGTTAAACACGACCGGTCAGGTGGGCGCTGCGCTCGGCCTCGCGGTGCTCGCCACGGTCTCGACGAATCGGACGAGCGAGTTAATCGCGCAGGGGCAGGCGACTGCCGCGGCGCTCAGCAACGGCTACCACCTGGCCTGGGCAATCGGTGCGGGGCTCGCCATCGCATCGATTGTGCTGGCAGTTACCCTGTTGAAGTCCGACATGGAACCATCTGCCGAGACCCCCGTGGACGACGAAGTACAGGAGGCGTGCGGCTGACCGGGATGCCGGACCCCCACCCTGCCCTCCCCCGCGAGCGGGGGAGGGAAAAATGGTCCGGGCTGGCGTTGATCGGCGTGTCGCTCGCAGGTGCCGCCGACGTTGCTGAGTTCCTCGTGACTCGAGCCGCGATGTTCACCGACGCGCCGGGTCGCGCAGCCGGCTCGGCGCTCGGCCTCGCGCTGTGGATCGGACTGCTCGGCGTGGCCACCGTGCGCTACGCGCGCGGCGAGCGACCCGGATCGCGCGCCGTCATGGTCGGGCTTGCCGGGCTCGTAGCCGCCGGCAACGTCGGGTTGACTGCGATCCACCTGAAAGCGGGCGTCGGTGGTTTGCGACCAGCAGCGGGTGGCGTTCTCGGAATTCTCGCGCTGGTGCTGGCGCTCGCGAGCCGGGCGCAGGTGGCTCAAGCCCGCCCAGCCGCCATCGATGAAGCCGGAGTTCAGTTATCGGCTCGCGGCCTCTGGCGTCCTCCTGGTCCGCTGGGGCGGACGCGAGGTGCGGCGATTGGCTGGATCCAACGCCAGGGCGCTGGCCGCGGAGCTCGCCGCCGCAACGCCAGGTGAGGCGCAGCGCCTTCTCGCGCGCGCGACAGGCAACTTCAAACGCGGCAACGAGAGGCAGGCGGCCGGCAGCTAAACGCCACTCTCACGCTCGCGAGGAGGTTGACGCCGGCAGATTGGAGGTCTACCGTCAGGTGCAGGCAGCCAAACGGCGAGGTTCCAGGAGGATGAGCGCCATGCCGGTCTATGAGTTCAATTGCACGAAGTGCAGCGAGCGATTCGAGGTGATGGGCAGTTATGCGGAGCGTGAGAAAGAACACGCCTGTCCGAAGTGTGGAAGCACCGAGGTGAAGCAGGCGATCTCGCTATTCTCCGCGGCGCCGCCTCGTTCGTACTAGGCGGCGCGTCGAGACACCGAACGCTTGAGCGCGGATTGGAACGCGGACGCGGCAGTGGCGGTCAGAATCCGATAGGGCGTCCAGCGATTGACCCGCTGTGGATTCAGGGTGGTTGTGAAGAGGAGGTAGGGTCCCTTCCCGGCAGCTAACGTTGCGAAGTCTGTCGATGGGATGAACCAGCACCACGGATACCATTCCGCCCGCTGCCGATCGTAGTGCTGGACCAGGATGTAGTGACGAGGGTTCGGGAAGAACGTCGCTCTATGGATGTTCGCCTGAATCAGGTGCGTGGCGTTGGTCGCGGCCGACCCGTGGATCGCGATCGACGCCCATCGTCCGCTCTCCTTCGAGAATGCGAGTCGATGGCGGCCAAAGTTGTCGGGAGCGGCCGCCAACAAGATCTCGTCTCCCGAGGCGGCCTCCAGGAAGGCGGCATCGAAGTGCCGCTCGAAGAAGGCGCCTGTCTCGATCGGGTTCGCGGAAACCCCTGCAATAGCTGATTTTGAAGGCAGGATGGACCAGCGCCGCGCAGCAGCCAGCTCTCGGACCGCAACCTGGTACTTTGCCGCTCGATCACGGGCGAGGCCGGAGCGATCCGCCGTGAAGAGCCAGCGCGGCCCTCGCCTCCGGCCGGGGCTTGCAGGGGTGCAAACTTCGGTGAGCTTTTCGCTTGGCACCAACCAGGCGGGATCAATCAGCTCGCGCGTCGGCAGATGGAAATCGACGAAGGTGAAATCGAGATTTGAATTCGGATGCAGCGCCAGCGTCGTGAAGCCAATTTCGACCTGGTTCTTCAGGTAGACGCTGGCCGGGCCCTTGATCTGGTCGAGCCGGTAGTCATAGGATCCCAGCGGGGCCCGCGCGCGGTCGTAGCCGCCCGTGTCGTGGAGCGGCACGTAGGTCTCCAGCTGGCCGGGCCAGGAGAGGATGTAGGCCTCATCGACCCGGTTCTCGATGATCCATCCGAGCTGGGCGTCGCCCGGTCGCCAGCTCCCGGCCTGCCGCACATGGGTAAATCGAAATTCAGGCTCCCACCCTGCCCTCCCCCAAAGGCGTAGGGACTGGGACGACCGCATTACGCTTGACGGATGAAGAAGCCAGGTCGCTGGAAACGGAGGGGCGGCTCCGCTTTTTCGCAGCTCAAGGAGGCCGTCCGCGATTGGGCGTCACCCGAAGCATGGCCCATACCGGTGCACGAAACAGAAGGCCGCGTCGAGCTCATGAGGGACACATCCGCCGCGCATTGGATCGAGCAGCGCCTATGGAAATGGGGCAAGCAGGGCGTTCCCGTGGGTTCCGTCGTTCCCGAGGGGTTCGAAGCCTATGCTCGGATCCTTCATCCGGCGCACAAGAGTCCGGTGGACGGGGGAAATGGAGAACGGGTGCGGTGGTCAACCGTCGCCGCCTGGACTGGGCGCGTCGCCCATCCACAGATGCAGTTCGAGCGGATCGCGAACCTGACCGAGTTTGAGTTCCCCCTGTGGGGCTCGCCACCGATGCAGGGGGTGCTGCCGCGCGAGGAGTGTGAGCGGGTCGCCGGTCTGCTTCGGTCGTCCACATCTACGCCAGTCCGCTGCTGGTTTTGCATCTGGGATGGCTATGGTTTTCTCGACCCGAAACGATATTCAGGCATCCCGAGAGTTCGGGCAGAGAACCGTGATTACCTTCTGTATCGCGGGCCGATCGACGCCGTGACGGGTTTCTCTTGGGGAACACCGCAGGAAAGTCCGAACCTCTGGTGGCCTGATGACCAGGCTTGGTGTGTGGCGACCGACATCGATCTCGCGGACACTTACGTCGGCGGTAGCGAGGACTGCATCAGCCGGATCCTGGGCGATGCGGAGATCGAGGCGTTCCGCGCGACCCTCGATGCTCGAGTCGACATCGGCGGCGACACGATTAACCGCTGAGACGGGGTTGCCTTGCTGCCGCTTGCTCTCCCGAACCCGGGAGGAGCAAGTTACGAGGCCGAGGCTCCCTCGAGGGCCGGGGCAGGGGAGAGGAGGTTAGCAGCGTGGGCGCCGCTCGTGGGCGGAAGGCGAAGGACAAAGGTGCTGCCCTTGCCGAGCTCGCTGAACTCGAGCTTGAGTGAGCCACCGTGCCGTTCGGCGAGCTCGCGGCTGATGAAGAGACCCAGCCCGGTACCCGGCTGCGGACCGAGGCCAGGATCGTCGATCCGGAAGAAGCGCTCGAAGATCTTGTCCTGCTTGTCGCGCGCGATGCCGACGCCGCGGTCCTCGATGATCAGGGCCGGGTCGCCATCGGCGATGACGGTCAGCTTGACCCACGGTCGTCCGGCGCTGTAGGTCAGCGCATTGTTGATGAGGTTATCGATGATGCGCGCCAGCTGCTCCCGGTCCGCCGTAACCGCTACCGGCTCGTCTGGCTCGCTGTACGCGATCTCCGCCCGGAGCAGGGTGGCACGGGCCTCGGCGCGGCCGATCGCCTGACGAGCCATCTCGCGGAGATCGAGCGTCCTGGCGTCGGTTGGCACCGTGCCGCCCTCGATACGCGCGGCGGTCAGGAGGTCGTCGACGATGCTGTTCAGCTCGGTCGCCTTGCCCATCAGGACGCGCAGCGGTTGCTCGGCTTTCTGCGGCGGAATGCTGCCGTCCTGCAACATCGAGAGATAGCCGGTGATGACGGATAGGGGAGTCCGGAGCTCGTGCGCGGCCATGCTAAGGAAGGCGCTCTTGCTCTTGCTCGCCTCCTGGGCCTCGGCGAAGAGGATCTGCGACTGCTTGAGCAGCTCTTCGGTGCGCATGTTGGCCTCGATGGTGTTGAGGACGACCCCGATGCCGTCGGTCAGCTGATCGAGGAAGTCGAGGTGTGTCTCGCTGAATGGCCCGACGGAGGCCAGCTCGATCACGGCCTTGATCCGGCCTTCGAAGAGCACCGGCAGCACGACGATGCTATGCGGCGGGGCTTCGCCCAATCCTGAGCGAATGCCGATGTACCCGGACGGAACAGTCGTGAGCAGGATGCGGCGCGCATCCCGGGCGCATTGGCCGACCAGCCCCTCACCCCAGCGGAACGCCTTGCCCGCGGTTTCATTCGCGCTGACGGCGTAGCCGGCCGTCATTCGAAGCACCGGCTCCTCGCCTTCGCGGTTCTCGACGATATAGAAGGCACCGTATTGAGCCGAGACCAACGGCGCGGCCTCGGTCAGGATGAGGTCGGCGACCGTGCGCAGGTCCCGTTGACCCTGCAGCATGGTCGTGTGCTTCGCGATGTTCGTCTTGAGCCAGTCCTGCTCCCGATTTTTCTCCGTCGTCTCTTTCAGGTTGCGGATCATCTCGTTGATCTTGTCGCTGAGGAGGGCCACCTCACCGCTGGCCTCCACGCGGATCGATCGGGTGAGATCTCCCTCGGTGACCGCGGTCGTCACCTCGGCGATGGCGCGCACCTGGCCGGTGAGGTTGGCGGCCAGCTGATTGACGTTGTCGGTGAGGTCCTTCCAGGTGCCCGCCGCGCCCGGGACGCTCGCCTGCCCGCCCAGCTCACCCTCGACACCGACTTTTCGGGCCACGGTGGTGACCTGCTCGGCGAAGGTCGCCAGCGTGTCGGTCATTTCGTTGATGGTGTCGGCGAGCGCGGCGATCTCACCCTTCGCTTCGAAGACGACTTTGCGGCGCAGGTCGCCGTTGGCGACCGCGGTCACGACGCGGGCGATGCCGCGCACCTGGTCGGTGAGGTTACCGGCCATCAGGTTCACGCTGTCGGTCAGGTCTTTCCAGGTGCCGGCGACGCCCTTGACCTGGGCCTGGCCGCCCAGCTTGCCCTCGGTACCGACCTCGCGCGCGACGCGGGTGACCTCCGAGGCGAAGGCGTTGAGCTGATCGACCATGACGTTGATGGTGTCCTTCAGCTCGAGGATCTCGCCTTTGACCTCGACTGTGATCTTCTTGGAGAGGTCGCCCTTTTGTACGGCGGAGGTGACGTCGGCGATGTTGCGCACCTGGGTCGTGAGGTTGGCGGCGAGCTGGTTCACGTTGTCGGTGAGGTCTCTCCAGGTGCCGGAGGCGCCCAGGACGTAAGCCTGGCCGCCCAGCCGGCCCTCGGTACCGACCTCGCGCGCCACACGGGTGACTTCCGAGGCGAAGGCGTTGAGCTGGTCGACCATGCCGTTGATGGTGTTCTTCAGATCGAGGATCTCGCCCCGGACGTCGACCGTGATCTTCTTCGAGAGGTCCCCGTTCGCGACCGCGGTCGTCACTTCGGCGATGTTGCGCACGTGGGCGGTGAGGTTACCCGCCATGAAGTTGACGTTGTCCGTGAGGTCTTTCCAGGTCCCGGAGACGCCGGGAACGTCGGCCTGCCCGCCGAGCTTGCCCTCGGTGCCTACCTCGCGCGCCACGCGCGTCACCTCGGACGCGAAGGACCGGAGCTGATCGACCATCGTGTTGATGGTGTCCTTCAGCTCGAGGATCTCGCCGCGGACGTCGACCGTGATCTTCTTGGAGAGATCGCCGTTGGCGACGGCCGTGGTCACGGCGGCGATGTTGCGCACCTGCGCCGTCAGGTTCGACGCCATGGCGTTGACCGAGTCG
>DASZZN010000024.1 GCA_035544955.1 Candidatus Dormiibacterota bacterium | reverse complement strand
CAACGGTGCGGGCGCCGACACCCGCGTGTTCGTGGGGGCGTTCCTCGAACTGCTCCTCATCATTACCAACATCGGCTGTGCCGTCGTGTTGTTCCCGCTGCTCAAGCGGCAGAACGAAACCCTGGCCCTCGGCTACGTCACCGCTCGCCTCGTGGAGTGCGCCTTCATCGGAATCGGCCTGCTCAGCCTCCTGACGATCGTGACGTTACGGCAGGGAGCTGCGGCCGCGGATGCGGGCTCGCTGCTCGTGGTAGGCAAGTCGCTGGTCGCCCTCCACAACTGGGCGTACCTGCTCGGTCCCGGCTTCGTCGACGGCATCGGGACCGGGCTGATCCTGGGCTGGCTCATGTATCGGTCCGGCCTGGTGTCACGTCGCATGGCGCTCTTCGGCGTGATCGGAGGCCCTCTGCTCGCCGCTTCAGGGATCGCCGTGCTGTTGGGCGTGATCCCAAAGGGCTCCCTATTGCAGAACCTCGCGACCGTCCCGGAGATCGTCTGGGAGGCGTTCCTGGGCCTGTGGCTCACTGTCAAGGGCTTCAGTTCGTCACCGATCACACCTGATACCGATCACCCGGGTGTCATCGACGATAGGGTCGGCGCTGCGCAGGCCAGTCAAGCGATTCTTGATGTCGTCGCTTCAGTGCGTAGTGGGACGCCACTGACACCGTGACCTCCGGGTAGCCCGTCAGTTATGCCGTCAACTTCGTAGGACGAAACGCAACAGAGCGTCTTTGTTGGGCTACTTGCGCTTGCTCGGGTATCAGCCGCTGCGTGCGACGATGAGGCACAGCAGCGCCTCGACGAGGGCGATCGGACCCAATAAGAAGCGCTCCCAGTTACTCGACGAGGCGAAGTTCCCGAGCGCGCTGAGCGTGAGCACAGCCACGAGCACCCAGATCCCCCACTGCGCCACGCTCAGCGGGAAGGGAGATATCCGGTAACCGGCGCGGCTGAGAACCATGAGTGCAGCCACGACAAACACGACGGCGGCGAATGCGCTCGCGATCCGGAGCCCCGAAGGCAGTTGTTCCTGAGTCCCGCCCCAGGCAGCGTGACCCAAGGGGGCGCCAAGCGCCAGTGCCACTTGGAAGGCCGCCAGGAGGCTGAAGCCAGTCGCCGCTCCAGCCGCTGCTGCGCGCCCAGCTCGCCCATTCGTCTTGATGCCCATCGCTCCGCTCCCTCCGTCAATCCGGCTCCGTGGATAAGCATTTTCGCAGGTCGGGAACGGGGGTTGGCAGGTTGGCTTGGGCCTGAGTTAAGGACCGAAGAAGACTTCGTCCAGTCGCGCGATCATCTGGATCTACCGGGCTACGGATCTTTGCCCGGTGGCGCGTCCCGAGTGGCTCCACGAGGGCTCGGCGCAATTGGTGACTCAGGCTGAAAGCAACGGCCGGTCTTCAAAAACTGGGCCGGTCGGCATGCTTCTATAAGGTAGCCCGACCGGCGTTCTCTTTCCGCGTCAACGCGATCCGCTGAAGCTGCGTTCGAAATCAGGCAAGCCCCTATCGGTTATCGTTCGCCGTCGCGAGCTTGAGATGGGATCCGCACGGCAACCAGGGGATAAGCCAGGCCAGCGATGAGCACCAGAAGTAAGACCAAGTCGAGACTAAGGTCGAGGATGGTCCGCGGCCCGATGCCAAGGCCGATCGTCAACAGCCCTACGAGGACGCCCACGGTTCCGAAGCACTGTGCCGCGGTCGCAGCGCGCTGGTTCCACGGCGCCGGTGTCCACGTCGCCCAAAGCCCAAGCGCCAGAACGGCGACGATCAGAGACTCGGTTGCTCCCGCAGACTGATGGCGGTAGCCGCCTATCAGTAGACCGAAGTGGATCAACACCAGGATTAGGAAGATCGCAATCTGCACGAACAAGAAACTTCGGACCATCCAGATACTGCGCACTGTGTGAGCGGTTTTGGGGTGTGAGGACTTGTCGTCCGATGCGGAGTCCTTGGCGATCCCCTCCTTCCTCCCCTCAGTTGCTCCGTGAGCACGATCGGGCTTTGCGGAGGCAGCTCTCATGTCCGCACCTCCACTTGCGCAGACGGCATCTGGACTGCCGTGGTCGCCCACCGCCTCCATCGCTCGACGTCCAGACCGACGATGAGGAGCCATAGGCAGAGCGATCCTTCACCAAAGAGGGCTGGCAGCTGGATCCACGGGACCAGCGATGCTGCGACTCCAGGTGCCAAGAAGTCCACGAAGCTATAGATCAGATAGGCCGCGCCATCAATCGCGAGCAGAACGCCGATGGCCCTCGGAATGAACCGTGACCTGAGGACCAGGTACGCAAAGATGATGATGTCGCAGCCAAAGAACACCGTGTGGATGCTGTAGTCGATCCCCGATAGCGCGTTGGGCAAGTAGGCCATCGCTTGCAGCTGCGCAGCTGGAACCGCACTCGAGAAGGCCCCATTGCCCAGAAGGACCAGCGGTGCGAACTGGTTCAGGAGGCCAGCGGCTTCGATGGAGGTCGCGACGAGGATGAAGAGCGCGTCCAGCAGGGCCAGTCTTCGGTTCACCACCTTGAACAGTTCGTAAAAGATGAGTGCTAGCGGGACGTTAGTCACCGTGACCACCACGTGACCTGCGAGGCCGAGCCGGTAGAGCAGCTCGTGCGCCTGGATGTTGTGGGCCGTGGCTACCACGTCGCTACTTACCCCTACCAATGCAGGCGCGATGGTGATCGCGAACGCGCCCAGGACGATGTTGACTAGGTACAGGCCGCCGGCCATTCTTGCCAGGCGGCGTGGCCCCGTTTCGGCAATTGCTTGCATCAAATGATCTCCTTGAGGGCGCCCGGCCGAAGCCAGCCTTCCAGTGACGCTTGCTTACGGTCCGAGCTAGCTTATCGCAGCCGCAGGGGCGGCGAAGCTGTCCGCCGCGGCCGCGCGTTTATCGCTCGAGAGGAAAGACCGCTGGGCCGCTGCAGGGAGGCACTGCCAGTACCCCTAACAGCGCGGTCTCCGTCGCGTCGCTCGGGGCTGGTTAGATGGTCTCTGGAAGCGTCCCTGTAGTACGAAAGGAGACGACCAGCAAGCCGCCCCGCTACGACGCGCCCTCGACTTCCTCCAGGCGCTCGTCGGCGATGAATTTCGCGCCGCCCGGCGGTCTCATACTTTAGAAACGACTGGGCGATGCGTTGTGCTTCGCCGAGTCCGCGATGAGCGCGCCGCTTCGCAATCTGAGGAGAAGTGTCCAAGTCCGTGACCAGGCCGTTCCGATTCGGGGTCGTTTGCCCGCTCACAACTGACCTGCGGGCCTGGCGAGATCGGGTTCGTCGCATCGCAGACAGCGGCTACTCGACGCTGCTGATGCCCGACGTCCCCGGATGGCAACCGGCGCCAGGCCCGACGCTGGCCCTCGCAGCGGAGCTCGCCGAAATACGGGTCGGCACCTGGGTGTACGCCTCGACCGTACGCCCTGCTTGGACCACTGCGTGGGAAGCGCACTCGCTCTCGGTGCTCACCGAGGGTCGCTTCGAGATGGGCATCGGCACCGGACGGCCAGGGATCGAGGACCAGCTCCGCGAACTCGGCCTGCCCGTCGTCCCACAAGGCGAGCGGCTCGCCCAGGTACGTGACACCGTCGCGGCGCTACGACAGCTCGACGGCCCCGACCTGCATACACCGGTGGTGATGGCAGTGCGCGGACCGAAGGGTCAAGCACTTGCTGCCGAGGTGGCGGACACGGTTACCTTCGTCGCGATGCCGGATGACCCTGGCGTCGAGATCGCCCAGCTCGCCCATAACTTCCGCGCTCTCCGGGACGTCGAGCTCGCCCTCCACGTGCCGGTTGTCGGCGACGCGGTCGCGCCGTTCATGGCCCCGCCCGACACCGACCCGGTCGCACTGCGCGCCATAGACTCACTGGCCATACTCCCCGCTGACCCAGACGCGGCAACCGAGGAAATCCAGCGGCGACGGGAGGAGATCGGCTACTCCTACTTCGTCTTCGGCGCCGGCTCTGCCGACACGCTCGCCCCGGTCGTTGCTGCGTTGGCCGGATACTGAGCCCGAAACGCGGCGGGGTGATCCGTTGTGGGACGGGGCGCGTGGCCCGCGGCGTGCCCGTCGCGCAGACGATCGATGGTTTCCGGGTCAGGTTCGGCTGCTTGACGGGGTGCGGGTGCATGGACGGACTCAGACATGCAGGGTCGGCCGGTAGATTAGCTCTTGGATGTTGCCGTTGAGCGTCCGGCTCTCGATCAGCTCGAGGTCGAAGTCGGCAGCACCATGGAAGATCGGCTCCCGTCCGAAGGCTGGTGGCCCAGTGACCGCCTCGCGACTCAATGCCAGCCGACGTGAGATCGTCAAGGAAAAGGGGTGAGTCTCGATGTCACTAGCGGTTCTGTACATGTCGATGTCCCTCGACGGGTACATCGCTGGTCCGAACGACGGACCAAACAACCCAGGTGGCGACAATTTCCGTCTGCACGATTGGTTTACGGCCCCGGACGGTGGATTGATCCGCCCGGACGGGCCCGCCGGGGAGCTGGTCGACGAGGGAAACGCGACCGGTGCCGTGCTGGTGGGGCGGCGTCTCGCGGAACAGGTCGACCACTGGGGCGGCAATCACCACGGTGGCGTTCGGATCTTCGTGGTCAGCCACCGGCCGCCGGATCCTTCAGTCGCCAAATATCCTCTGGTGACCTACGTGACCGACGGCATCGAGAGCGCAATGGCCCAGGCGAAGGCTGCCGCCGGAGACAGGAACGTGCTGGTGCACGGCGCGTACACGGCGCAGAAGGCGCTCGAGGCCGGTGTGCTTGACGAGTTGCAGATTCATCAGATCCCGGTGCTGTACGGAGGTGGCATCCGGCAGTTCGATGTGTTGCCGTCACGTGTCCAATTGGAGATCGTCCGAGTGATCCCCACTCCGGAAGCCACGCACATCCGCTATCGCGTCGTTCGCTGAGCCGCCACTGGCCCAGAACACATCACCAAACTCCGCGGCCATATCGCGTCCCACGTGACAACTCATGATCGGACCTCATCACGGACACATGTCATCTGAGTTCCAAGGAGACCAAAGTGCCAGAAGTTCTCGTCGACTTCATCACCTCGCTTGATGGCTACGCGGCTGCCGAGGGCTGGCCCGGCTTTTGGGGGTTGGAAGGCCCCGAGTACCTCGCATGGTTGGGAGAGCAGCCCGAAGCGGACTACACGGTCCTCATGGGCGCAACCACTTACCGCGTCATGTCGGGATTTGCCGCAGCGGGCGAGCCAGGGACCGGGGCCCTGGCGGGCATGTCGAAGGTCGTCTTCTCGACCACCTTGAGGGAACCGCTTGCTTGGGCCAACACGCAGCTCGTGGCTAGAGACCCCATTGAGGCCGTGCGGGAAATGAAGGCCAGGGGCTCCAAGTCGATGCGCACCATAGGCAGCCTCACCCTGTGTCGCTCTCTGCTGAAGGCCAGCCTCGTGGATCGCTTCCGCGTGGTTGTCTTTCCCGTCATCACCGGAAGTACCGGCCGGGAACGGATCTACGACGGCTATCCCGACGTCGCTCTCGACATGATCAAGAGCCGGACGTTCGACGGTCGCATCCAACTACTCGAGTACGCTCCGACGATTCTGGCCGCGCCGCCAGGCAGCGCCAAAGTCAACTCGTGACGAGGTGAAGAGGGACTGACCCAAGCGTAAGCCACCGGACACTATTTGAACCGCTCGCGCGGTTCAAAACCGCCCCGTTCCTCTTAGTCGCGTTAAGAATTGGTCAAGACTTCGTCCAGTCGCGCGATCATCTGGATGAGGGCAGATGATCGAAACGCCTGGACGAACTCTTGAACAAAAGCACGTACCCGGCCATGGCACCGCGCGAACTCTTTACTGAAAGGCCGACGTCGAGTTGCGTGCAGCGAAACTGACTGCATTCGTTGGAGTAGGTCAACCTCCTCCACAATCTCGCTCCCGTCGGGCCGTCTATCGTGGCGTTGGTCAGGCCCGGGATCCATAAAGTCGTCGCCAACGAAGCGCCGTCCAGTATCTCCAGGCTGCCTCCGACCAGGCGCCGGTCCGGATGATGTTGCTGCTGTGCCTTCCTGAGTTCCTCCTTGTGCAGGGCGATCAGGGTTCTTGGGGCAATCTTGCTCCGTTTGTCGCCCGCGGCCGAGCGCGGCCGCGACGCGTCGCTGCATGACCCGAACTACTTGACGGCCTTATGGCCGGGGGATATTATGCCGTGGTGCGGTATACCGATCACCGTTATAATGAGGGTTGACGTGCATGACCGTTGAGCTATCGACGTGGGGACGCTACTCGGAGCCAGCGATGTTGATCCTTGTCAGTCTGGCCCCTGGCCCGAAGCACGGCTACGGGATCATGGAGGACATCCGGGCTATGACCGGGACGTCTATGCGTGCGGGAACGCTATACGCGGCGCTCAACCGGCTGGAGCATCAGGGCCTCATCAAGCCGGTGGCGTCGCAGGACCGGCGAAAGCCGTACCGCTTGACGGCAACGGGTGCCGCGACGCTGCGCGACCAGCTCACCTCGCTGAGCGAATTCGCATCGATGGCCCTGTCGCGGCTCGGGGCGGGCTGATCGTGCTCTGGATGCTTCGCCTGTATCCACGCGCGTGGCGGGCGCTGTACGAGGAGGAGTTCAGAGCCCTGCTCGAGCAGCAGAGGCCGACACTGGCTGCGCTCGTCGATGTCGCCGCCGGGGCGCTGGACGCACACCGCCATCTCGACGAGAGGACCGGGCGGCCAAGGAGTCCGATCGCCACCATCCAGACCGCCATCCTGACCGTGCTGTGCGCGTATGCGGCATGCGTGGTCGCACTCATGCACTTCGGCACGCTGGTCGATGACGGCCCCTACGCATTCAACATGGCCGCAGGCCATACGGGGCCCCTGCTTGAGTTGGATCTGGGCAACCCGCTCAGCGCGGCGGCCGATGCGCTCGCGGCCGGCGCCATCGGAGCGGCATTATTCCTGCTAGTTGGCGGTGCGCCGCTGGCGGTCACGGCGTGGACCCGGGCGCCTCACCGGCGCCATTGGAAATGACATGCGCGACTAGCGTTACCACGGGCGGCACCAGCATCACGACGCCAGCAAGCGGCGGCCCGAGGAAGAGGCGGCGCCGTCTCGACGACGGCTATCTTCACGGCGGGAACCCTGCTCGGGACGGCCTACACCGTGTGGATCCTGGCGTGCGTGGTTGCCGGCACCGCGGCCATCGTGCGCGCCCTCGGCCGCGATGCTCTGGACGAGCGACGCGTGCGCTTCGCCTTCGTCCCGAGTGTGGGGGCAGCGGCGTCGCTTGTGGTCATGACCGTGGCAACCGTCGCTTGGGGTGTGGTGGCGCACTTCCGTGCCCCGGGTCTGTTCGACGCGGTGACGCTCCAGTCCGGGCATGCGACCGTGCTGTGGTTGGTCCTAATCGTGGGGCTGATGGCGGGCGCGAGCGCCACCGCGGTGCGCGCCCTCCTGCGCTCGGCACCGCTGCGCTCGGCATTCTCGTGAGTGCCACTAGGGCAACACGGAATGACCCAACAGAAAAGGTGGGCGAACTTGCGAGCTCGGCGAAGTGGCAGGAGTCCCTCGCGCCCATGCTGCGCCGGGCACTGCTGGCTGGAATCCTGCTTGACCTCGGCCTGATCGGCGGCCGAGTTCTGCTCTACACGCCGGTCCTCAACGAGCCCGACAGTTTGATCTATGTCGTCGAGCCTGTCGCGATGTTGCTGGGGTACGCCGGCGTCGTAGTTGCGGTCACCACGGAATCAAACCCTGGTCGCACGACGGCCCTTAGTTACGGCACCCTAGCTGGATTGGTAACGGGTTCGATGTGGATTCTGAACCTCTCAGTCGAAACCTTTGCCGACCTGTCCGGAAGTGCCAGCCTCCTGGCGTCCGCTCCGCTCCTGCTGGGCGCCTTCGCGGTCTGGGGGGCGGCGGGCACCTATATCGCGCACCGGACACGCTCGTTGCCCCTCGGCATCCTCGCGGCAGTATGGGGAGCGATGGCCTGTGTCGTGATCACGGTCACCTTCGGCTTCGCCCTGGCGTTCACGTCGCTCCCGCGCCTGGAGCAGAACATGGCCGCCGACCCCGATTACCTGCGGAGCCGCTGGGGGGATGTTACGGCCTTCGCGATCGCCAACCAGTTCAACGCCGCGGCCTCGCACCTGCTCATCGCTCCGGTCGTCGCCGCGACGGTCGGACTCGTCGGCGGCCTCCTCGCCGAGGGCTGGGGCCGGCTGCGTGCCGTCAGTGGCCGCGCCTGATGCCGACCGTCGGAGGCGGCGCGCCAGGCATCGAGATCCTGGACCTAACCAAGTGGTATGGGCACCAGGTCGCGGTCGACCACCTGAACCTCACGGTAGAACGCGGCGAGATCTTCGGCTTCCTCGGCCCCAACGGCGCCGGAAAGACAACCACCATGCGCATGCTCCTCGGCCTGGTGCGCCCGACATCCGGGAACGCGAGGATCCTGGGGCTGAACATCGCCAGCGACCTTCCGGCCGTCCTCAGGCGGACGGGCGCCATTATCGAGACGCCGACCTTCTACCCCTACCTGTCGGGGCGCGACAACCTCCGCGCCATGGCTCGCCTGACCCGAACGCCGTACGGGAGGGTCTCCGAAATCCTCGAACTCGTCGACCTGGCGAGCGCGGCGAGCAAGCGGTTCCGCACCTAATTCGCTTGGCATGAAGCAACGCCTTGCCGTCGGCGCCGCGCTGCTCCACCGGCCGGACCTGCTTATCTTGGACGAGCCCGCCAACGGTCTCGACCCGGCGGGCATCGTGGCGATGCGCGACCTGATGCGGCGCCTCAAGGAAGCGGGCCACACAGTGCTCATCTCAAGCCATGTCCTCCACGAGGTGGAGCAGATCTGCGACCGGATCGCAATCATGACGCGAGGACGGATCGTTGTCGAGGGCCGGGTGGCGGACCTGCTTGGAAACGATGACATGCTCGAGGTGCGCATCGACCGGATCGCGGATGCGGAGCAGATCCTGCGGGTTGTCCCGTGGATCTCCTCGCTCGTGCGCGAGGACGACTGCCTGGTGGTCGGGGCGCCGGAGGGCAGGGCAACCGAGATCACCAGAATCCTGGCGGAGAACGGCCTGTACGTATCCGGAGTAAGGCCGCGCGAACTCAGCCTGGAGCACTACTTTCTCGACATCGTGAGAGACAACTGATGACGGCGCTGATCTCGTTCGAATGGCTGAAGCTCGAGAAATGGTGGATGCCGCGCGCCGTTGTGGCGCTGATCAGTGCGCTTACGCTTGGAGCCTCGTGCGTCCTCGGCGCGAATGTCGTTGAGCGGGGAGATTTGTTGCTGCCGCGCGGCTGGCTGGCCGCACTCTCGTTCAGCTCGATATTCGCGCCGTTCTTCTGGCCGCTGCTGGGCGCGAGCTGGGCCGGCAACGAGTACGGCTGGGGCACGATCCGGTCGGTATTGAGCCGCAGCCCCAACCGACTCGAACAGGCCCTTAGTGCGCAAGCGGTCCTGCTGGCCGCCGTTGCCCTGGGAATCCTTGCGGTCCTGGTCGCCGGATCAATCGCCGGCGTACTCGTCGCCGTGTTCAGCGGCAGCGCACTACTGACCGCAGGGGTATGGAGCGCGACTTTCCTCAGTACCCTGCTCGCGGGTTTCGTGACTGCCTGGTTTGTGTCCGCCTTCTACCTGGTGGTGTCCTACGCAGCCGCGACGCTGGCCCGGTCAGCGGCTGTCGGCGTGGGAGTCGGGTTGGGTGCGACACTGGCCCAGTACATTCTCCGGAGCATCCTGTTCGGATTAGGGGGGCACTGGCGCGACATAGCCGGGTACTTCCCGATCGTTTACGCGAACAGCGTGATCACACGGGTGGTCGGGCCACAGCTCATCCCGGGCACGGCACTGGCCACGGCCCGGGCATATGAGCCGAGCGTAGGTCAATCGATCGAGGCGCTCGCGATCTATGGCGCGATCTGTATTGCGATCACGCTCGTCGCGGTGCGCGTGCGCGACGTCACCGCCTGACGGGAGCGTCTGACCGGCCGGCCAAGCGACTGGTCGGGACTGGCCTAAGCGCGGGCGCTCGGCAGTCAGCCGCAAGCTAGGGATACCACGCCGTTAGGTCGAGGCTAAGCGCGGGCCTTCGCCCACGGTTAAGAACTGATCAAGAGTTCGTCCAGTCGCGCGATCATCTGGATGATCGCGCGACTAGATGCGCGTCCCAGGCCGGAGGCATCAGATCCAACTGGAAATCAGGCGCCGCTCGTATTGGGAGTCGATGTCCGGACGTGGTTGGAGCGCCGCCGCTATTCCACAAACAGTGGGCCGGCTTAACGGCCCGTCCGCGTCGAGCATCGGCTGCGAGGTGCGACGGACGAAGCGTCGCCAGCTGCTTACGGAGAGGACGCGCCACCAGCCGCGCGGTGATCTTCCGCCGCGCGTTCGACATCCTCTTGAACGAGGTCAGCGTTGATGGCGATCGCCGCCGCCGATCCGGCGCCGGCCGAGGTGATCACCTGGGCGCGCGGATCGACCACATTGCCGGCCGCCCAGACACCGAAGGTGCTAGTCCGGCCGGTGGCATCGACCGTGACGAAGCCAGCCACATCGACCTTGCAGCCCAGGCTGGTAAGCAGACCATCGGCATGAGGCAGGTTGCCTGGCCGGATGAACACCGCCGTCCGCGCGATCACTCGACCATCGGTCAGCTCGACACCGGTCAACCGGTCGTCCTCGACTACCAGCCGTGCGACCTCGCCGCGAACGATCCGCACCCCGCGTGCCTCCAGCTGGACGTCTTCGGCTGCGGTCAGGTCATAGGTGTGGACAAAGAAGGCCACGTCGTCGGACCACTGCCGCACGAGTTGTGCATGCTGGACTGAGCCGGGCTGGGTGCCGAGAACACCGATGGGCTGGTCGCGGACCTCCCACCCGTGGCAATAAGGGCAGTGCAAGAGATCCCGTCCCCACCGCTCGCGGACCCCAGGGATCTCGGGCAGCTCGTCGCAGACACCGGTCGCAACCAAGATCCGCCGCGCCGTCAACACCCGGCCACCGGCGAGGCGAACCACGAACCCGGCGTCGATCCCGACCACCTGATCCTCGATCAACTCCACGCCGTAGCCGGTCACCTCGACCCGTCCCAGGGCCAAGAAGTCGGCCGGCGACATCCCGTCGCGGGACAAGAACCCCTGCATGTGGGCAGCGGGAGCGTTGCGCGGCGCTCCGGCATCGACCACGGCGACCCGGCGCCGCGCCCGGCCCAACACAAGAGCCGCACTCAAGCCGGCCGCTCCGCCGCCCACCACCACCACGTCGTAGTTGTGCTTTTCGATAGCGATTACCTCCACGCCTCCAGTATCCTGCCTTGACAAGGTGATCCAGTAGGGGCCGCCTCGGCCACAGCCTGACCAGCTGGCAGCTGGCCGAGCGCGCCGCCGCTCGCATCCTTTTCGGCAACGGATCCGCGCACTGTTTGTCCGGTCTTCACCGAAGACGAGTGATTTCGGCCTAGCGCCGCAACCGGTTGGCAGCCCCAAGGCTGGGCGGGATCAGGACGACACCGATGATCCAGATGGCGGTGTTCTGGACCGCCAGGCCGAACACGATTAGGACAACGGGAGCGATCAGCGGCGAGATGTTGCGCAGCTTGCTCTGCCTGATGTTTCGAATGATCTTCATGTTCTTACTCCTCTGAGGTGGGTGCACCGGTTGGTGCCCCTCTGGCAAAGGTACCGGCACCTGGACTGCTTGACCAGTCGCGCCGATCACGTCTCTGGCATTACCGCCGTCACGGTGCAAGGTGAGACGACCGTGTGTTGGCGGCGTTAGAGCCAGCCCTTTTGCCCCGCGAGTCGGGCCGCTTCCCCGCGGTTACGGGCGCCGACCTTCTGAATGGCCGCCGACAGATGGTTCCGGACGGTCCCTTCGGACAGAAAGAGGGTCCGCGCGATATCCGGGATTGTCGCTCCTCGATCGGTTGCGGCCAGCACCTCCCGCTCCCGCTCGGACAACGGGCTGAGGCCCTCGGTCAGCGCCTCGGCCGCCAGCCCAGGGTCGACGACGCGCTCACCCTTGGCGGTTCGGCGAATGGCGACGGCCAGCTCGTGCGGCGGCGCATCCTTCATCAGAAAACCCGAGGCACCGCTTTCCATGGCCCGACGCAGGAACCCTGGGCGGCCGAACGTCGTCAGGATGAGACTCCGACAGGCGGGCACGTGTTGACGCAGCATGGCGGCAGCCGCGAGGCCATCCCCGCCCGGCATTTCGATGTCGAGCAAGGCGACGTCGGGATTCGCGGCGATCGCAGCGTCTACCACCTGGTCCCCGCGCGAAACCTCGGCGACGACCGCCATGTCCTGCTCCAGGCCGATCAGTGCCTTGAGCGCCCCGCGGACCATGGCCTGGTCCTCGGCGATGAGAATCCGGATCATGCGTCAACGTTGGTGGCCGCTTGGTCCTGCGCTTCGCGCTGACTACCTGCGGCGGTCCTCTCGCCGACTGGGAGGGTGACCCGCAATCGGAATCCCTGGTAAGGCAGCGGGCCCGCCTCCAGGCGCCCGCCGTTTCCCCGAATGCGCTCGCCCAACCCGCGCAAACCGTTGCCGGCCTGAGGCGTGGCGCCACCGGCCCCATCGTCGACTACGTCCAGCCGCACCTCCTCATCGTCGCGGCCCAACAGGATACTGCAGCGTTTCGCCTTACTGTGGCGGATGACGTTGGTAGCGCCCTCCCGCACGGTCCAGGCCAGCACTGCCTCCGCGTCGCGGGTCAACGCGCCCGCCGACTGCTCGACACGGCAATCGATGCCTGCCGCCATCAATGCCGCCCTCGCCCCCGCGATCTCGTTTGCCAGCGTCGGCTGCCGGTAGCCGGAAACCGCTTCGCGCACCTCCCGCAGTGCCTCGCGTGCCACCCGAACGATATCGCGGATCTCCGATTGGGCCTGGGCCGGTGCGGCTTCGATCAATTGGCTTGCCAACTCACCCTTCAGTGTGATCACCGAGAGGCTGTGTCCCATCAGGTCATGAACATCGCGGGCAAAGCGCATCCGCTCCTGGTCAACAGCCAGGCGCGCGATCTGCTCACGGGCAGCGCGCAGTTCCGAGATCGTCGCCACCAGCCGGCTCACCCCCAGGACGCCGAAGCCGATGATCAGCAGCTGAGCCGACGCGATCAGGCCAAGCACGACAACATCGGCCGCGGTCGGGCTTAGCGCCAGGACGGCCGGCTGAATAACAGCCATTGCGATTGCCGTGAGACCGAGCACAGCTGCAACCGCCAGCCGGGGTCGGTACGCGTAGCCAGCAATCACGATCGGAAAGATGAACGGGTTGACGCTCCAGGCGCCGGAAACCACGTTGATAAGAACGCCGAGGCCCATCAGAATTCCGACGACCGCCGTGACCAGCCCGGCGCTGGGAGATCGGTAGCCGCGCAACCAGAACCAGGCATAGACGGCGACAAAGACCGCCAGCCCGGCCACGATTCCCGCGGCCATCAACCCGGAGGGCGTGCCGTGGAAGAAGACCCCCAGTGGTGGATAGAGCAAGAACAAGCCAGCGAACGCCAGCGCCCGTCCGAGCCGGGCCGGCCACTTCATCGGGTCGAGCCTACACCGAGGTCGGCACTCTGAGAAGTGATGTAGGGCGCAACCCAGCCGTGACAGCTGTCATGCCCAAAAACTGATTCCATACCCTATCCGCCATCGGCACCAGGCAGCACACTGTGCGCAGTCAGACGTGAAGGAGACGAACAACATGGCAAGTCACCGAGTAACACGATGAATACGCTGCGCTGGATACTCCTGGGCGGCGCCGAGATTATCTTCTGGTCCGGGCTCATCGCCTTTTTCGCCCTCCGCTATGGGTTGAAGCGGCCCGACCTCAGTCGCCTAGTCCTTGGCTTCGTCATCGCGGAATTCGTCGCGCTGCTTGTCTTCGGCGTGGTCGACTTCATGCACAGGGGAACCTGGGATGTGTACCAGACGATCATCGCTAGCATTCTGGCCTACGGGCTGATCTGGGGCAGGAGAGATCTCGGCAAGCTGGACCGCCTGATCGCCAAACGTATAGAGCGCGGGCAGAGCCGGCATGAGTAAGCGTGTGAGCTGATCCGACGATCTCGGCGAGATTCATTATGGGTACGAGCGATGACCTTGTAAGAATGGGCTCTTTATCTCCTAGGGTTCTTCTTGTTTGGCTCAGGGAGGGCCGATGGCCCTCCCTAACCTCGCTCCTTAATATTTACGCTATGCCGCGCTCAAGAACTCGTTCGTTTCCGGTGTTTGCAGACCTGGAAGCAATTGCAGGTGCATTGAATCCTTTGACAATCAGCCAAACCGCCAGAACGATTTCCTGCACGGCGATGGGAAGGATCAGGAGCGCGTACCCAGTCACATAACTATCGCTGAACAACGCCATCAAGCAAGCCGCCAGCATCAGGACGGTTCCAGCGATGCCCCAGCCGGACAGCCATCGGGGAATTAGCCGCGATTGAAAGAATAGGTAGTAGTACATGAAGGCACCCAGGCTAAAGGCGAAGACCGCCGCCAGATAGGCGTGTTCGCGCATGCTCCGCAACGAATCGCCCATAGCCTGAAGCGAAGGAAGATCGGCAGCTCCTGCATGGGCGAAGTGCTGGCTCAGTGTCACCAGGGACAGTAGGCTCACAACGGCGGCTATGTACAGGACCGCCTCCATGGTTCTGAAGACAACAGATCCAAGGGCCAGACCGGTATTCCACGTCTTTAACACCGGATACAGCGAGATGGCTATCCCGACACTGGTGAAAGCAGCGATGAGATAAAAAACCGCTCCGCCAGCTACCAAGCTTGCGTTTGCGGCAACCTTGGTAAGGTAATCCGTACCACTCAGAACAGGTTCAACCGTCGCAGCCGCGAGAGCTGCGGCAGTCGCAACTATGAAGAGAACCCCTGGAATGACCGCATTCTTTCTACCTGAATTCATCTGTTTGTCTCCTTCAATTACTAAGGTGTTGTTGACGGGCCCGACGTCGGGTTTGCGAAGCTCGCTGATCCGAAGGACATCCGCTGAGCCGAACTCCTACTGTGCGATCGCCTTCATTCCTCCTCCTTCGGTTCCACCAGCTGCGGCGCTCGGTGGCCCCTGCTCTGGTGTACGTCGTACACCTCATAGCGGAGTGTAGGCGTACGGCGTACACTTGTCAAGGGTTGGTGGGAATTGGGACGGCGCTCAGAACGTAAGGTGGACGCGATGGCTCAGAAGCTCGATGCACCGCGCCGGGCCCCCCTGAGCAGGGACCGCGTGCTGCGCGCCGCCGTCGCCCTTGCCGACGACTCCGGGATCGAGTCGCTGAGTATGCGCAGGCTCGCTGATGAGCTGCGCGTCGTGCCGATGGCGCTCTACAAGCACGTGGCAAACAAGGAAGAGCTGCTGGACGGAATGCTCGATGTGGTTGTCGCCGAGATCGATCCACCAGACTCCGGAGCAGATTGGAAGGGTGCCGTCCGAAAGAGAATCCTCTCTGCACGACGAGCGCTTCTACGTCACCCCTGGGCGTCCCGGGTCATGGCGTCGCGGACGAACCCCACACCGGTTGTGCTGGAGTACATCGATACGATGACTGGGATATTCCGGGCCGGTGGCTTCTCGGTCAACCTCACCCATCACCTGATGCATGTGCTCGGCAGCCGCCTGATGGGGTTCACCCAGGAGCTGTTCGACGACTCACGAAGTCGAAGTCTCGAGCCCGAACAGCTGGCGGTCATGATGCGGGAAATGGCGCAGCGGTACCCCTATGTTGTGGAGCTAGCCGGCGCGGCCTCCCACGAGCGAGAGTCAGTCGTTGGCCCAGGTTGTGACGACCAGTTCGAGTTCGAGTTCGCGCTGGACCTGCTCCTCGACGGATTCGAAAGACTCCGCCAGGAGAAGTGGACCTCCACCGATCATCGGAGACGACAGGAGAGTCGCTGAGCGGCTTCGCCGTCCGGGCCTATGAGGCGCCCACGACCTCCAGAGTCTGCCGCAGGATGATCTCACCACCCCTTTTCATCGATAGCTTCGCCCGCGTAGGGACCAAGGAACGAAGCACCGAACCCCGGCCGAGGCTGCGCTGGGGCTTCTGCGACCGGGATACAAGCCTAAGCAAATGACCCTTTGGTTTCATCCCGCGATGGACTTCCCCGACAAGGGTGACATTCTGCAAATTTCGGATCGAAACGGCGAGTACACCTCGTATGGGGTCATGTCACGTCGCGACGGTAAAGACAAATTGTCGTCAACCTTATCGATAAAGAGTGATTAGCACGGCGCAAAGAAAAGAGAGGTCGGGATGTCTCGGTCCGGTGGACTGGCAGACGTTTATTCCCCACGCTCGCCAGATAGAGCTGGGGGCGATACTAGGTCAATGACCGAGGGCACCCGGACCGAGGATCGCGGACCAGGCATCATCGCACCGCCGCCGCTGCTTTACGCCGGGCCCTGGCTAGCCGGATTTGTTCTCGACATCCTGCTCCCACTCCCCCGTCTGCCCGGTGCCCTGCGCCCTGCTGGGCTGCCATTTCTGGCTGCGGGCATCGCGCTTGCGATCTGGTTCCTGCTGGCGATGCGGCGAGCCGGCACCCCGGTGGACCCGAGGGAGGCTACCTCGGCCCTCGTCCAGACGGGACCCTTTCGATACACCCGCAACCCAGCGTACGTCGCATTTACTCTTACATATCTGGGCGTGTCGTTACTCGCCGGCGCTCGCTGGCCATTGATCCTGCTGCCTGCCGTACTTGTGATCGTTGATTGGGGAGTAATCCGGCGCGAGGAACGGTATCTCGAAGAGCGGTTCGGCTCCGACTACAGCGAATACCGGCGGCGCGTCCCCCGCTGGCTATAAGCATGGATCGAGTCCAGCGCGCCACCAACGAATGCCCAGGGAGGAAGGTTCAGACACCGAGCGGCAAGCGAGCCGACATCCTCGCGATTGATACAACTGGCGAGCTCTTCGTCATCGAGCTTAAGAAGGACCGGACTCCCCGGGACGTCGGAATAGGCGAGGTGAAAGGAGATCGAGTAAAACTACTGACTTCAAGGTCCAGCTCAATGGTCAGCTCGTGCCGCTCACTCAGATACCTGGATTGAAAGCCGACCTCGCGCACGACGCCCAGAACGACGATCTCGCCGAATACTAGTGCCCGTCAGATGGTTAGCCTCGGTTCCCGGGAGCAGGCCCATTGGAAGTCGGACTTCTTTGCCAACCAAAACACCGTCTGCAAATTAATCGTCGCCAACCGCTGACCACATCTGAGAAAGGAGTTCACGATGGATTCAACCCGGAAGACCGCGCTCGTCGTTGGCGTGCTGTTCATCCTCACGTTCGTCACCTCGATTGCCGGGGCCCTCGCCTACGGACCTGTCCTGAGCGATCCCAACTACATCAACGGTGCGGGCGCCGACACCCGCGTGTTCGTGGGGGCGTTCCTCGAACTGCTCCTCATCATTACCAACATCGGCTGTGCCGTCGTGTTGTTCCCGCTGCTCAAGCGGCAGAACGAAACCCTGGCCCTCGGCTACGTCA